>NZ_FWZT01000008.1 GCF_900177345.1 Pseudobacteriovorax antillogorgiicola | reverse complement strand
AAGAGATAGCAGAGGAGTTAAAGCGCTCCATGGAAAATATGGGAGTAGAGTTTCGTTTAGGTTACAAGCTCGACCACATTGAGACCTGCGGCCCCGCGGGTAGGTAAAACGAATCAGGAAATTCGGATCTCTGATTCTTACCAACTATTACATTATGGCATAATTTAGTGGGAATCCATCCACCCTGCTTCCCGTTTTTCACCTTGTCGTAACAAATTGGCGGGAACCCAGGGTAATATCGTCATAATTTTGGGTGGTTAAAGAGTTTCCTGGTAATAGAAGATTAGTGGCTTTACTAGTAAAAGCTCTCATACACATACTCTTTGTCGACCTTCATTCCTATTTGTGGCGGGTCCGCCCCCAGGCCAACATGATTCAGAATCTTGAAGACGGCTTCTGTCTCTATTATGGCCGCGATCACTCGCACTCTTCCACCACATTTGGGACAGGTGGACAGGTCTATGCCAAAGGTCCTTTTGAGTAGTTCAGCCCACGGGATATATCTGGATGCCGGTGGATCATCAGGTTCGACCTCAGCTTCACCATCGTTCTGAAATTCTTGCTGGAGATAGTCCTGCCCGCAGAACTCGACTGCTAAACTGCCAACAATCTCTGCCCGCAACTTACTATGAGAAGAAAGACAACCATAGTAGTTCACCTGATGTTTGTAAGGTGGAGGAATCATCGACGCTAATTTCTCGATGAACTCCATAGGGGAAAACATCACATGAGTCGCTCCATCATAGGAGCTTTTAAGTTTGTAGAGGATATTGCCATTTTCATCTAGGCTAATACGCTCATGAGACACTGGGCCACGACCCAAATAACGAAGGAGCTTTTCTAATCGATCTCTTTCATGGGCCTTGATTGACGTGGCAGCATGGATCGAGAATCCGTTCATCGACACACAGCCATAAGATTGATTTTTAGGTATTTCCTCCTCAAAGCCGAAGCTACTGCCTACTCTACGCACCTTTAGACCCGCCCTTGGACCCAAAGCAATCCGGCTGGAAACTGAAGCTCTCTTCAGGTGAGATAAAGCTTCATGCTCTTCATCTCTGTCGTCACCGATATAAACCTCTTCACCGTCTTCTGATAAACGCCCCGTCTTCCGCAAATACTTGATCACTCGGCGAGAGACTCCTCGCACTACGCAGGCCAACTCATCGTTCTCTATCCCTGGAAAACGAGTAATAATTGGGCTACCATCTTCTCCTGTAGTGTAAAGACCATCCAAGACCAAAAGATGATAGTGAAGATTCAAATTGAGCGCTCCTCCCGCTCTCTGAAGAAACGATACTATCCCTGTTTCTCCACCTTTAACACCGAGTTTTCTTGCTTTCTTGCAGAGGTAGTTATTGATTTCTGCGCAAAAGATCCCATTCACTTTTTTCAAAAGATCGTCATCGGAAGCCATCCAGTAGCGCAATTCAAAGGGCAACGACAGAACCCAATGTCTTGTTGGAACAAAGGGAATCACTTCATCCGTAAGGTTTATAGCTCTCTCTGACATTCTCCGGCCTGCGCAACTGGGACAAAAACCTCGACATTTGCAGCTGAAAGCAACTATAAGAGACTCTGAGCAGTCTGAGCACTTTAACCTGACAAAACCATGTGCTAGAAGACCGCAGCTTAGGAATTTTTCAAACTCTTTTTTTACGAAGTATGGCAGTGACTTCTGATCAGGGTTGCTTTCTAAGTCCCTAAAAAAATCATCAATATTCTGCTGCAAGACCTGATAGAGAACAGTCGATTCTGGATCACGCCTCTTATATTCGCAAAATGATTATTCCATCCAAAAAAGCTAGTCACCTTTTTGAATCGATGGAAGAGACATTCGGCCTATCGTGATGACTTCTTTAGCTATAGCAAAAGTCAGGAAGATGCCCAGGTGGGCCAAGATCATAGCCAAAAAGCTGATCAAATATATTGAAAATCCAGCCCTTACCAAACTGCCACACACGGGCTAGCTCCATCTGGTTCCCACATTCCTTGCAACGAAAAGGATCTTCACCCCACCAAATCTCTATCAAGCCTTTGTAGCTTGATCTGGCTGGAACCTCTGACCGCCTTTCTATTTCTGGCAGCAGTACCAGCCGCCCTACCGCCTCGCATACCTTTGCTGTAAGCCTACTACGATTGCTCTGCGACTGAAGCCCATAGTAACGAATTCGCTTAAACCTTGGTGGAAGTATTTGCTGAACCATCCGGCCAATAAACTTTATGACACTGGTACGCTCCACCTCGCTTTTCCCAGAGCTATGACTATTGTATTTGTACACCACCTCGTCACTACTAGAGCTGTATCTCAATAGCCGCTTTAAGCTGATCTGAGGCCGGCAAAGGTATTTGCTTAGATAGCGGATTAGGTTCCGTCTTTTCTTTGGAGCCGGATTCACATCAATATGGGCAAACCTTTATATTTTGATTCAACTTCGCTGAAAACGGATTCAAACTCACCCAGATCGTCCCAGGCCCTCATGCCTGATAGTAGTGTTTCCTTCCAGGTTCGATTAAGAATAGAAAAATCAAAGCTCTTCAGGGAAATCCAATTTCCATCAGGATTTATACCACCTGACATTAGCATTATATGCAAATGCGGTTTATAGTCACTTTTTCTGCCAACTGTGTGAAGCACAATTATACTGCCACACTCAAGACCTACTCCAGCGACCTTTCTCATGAAGTTTTTCACAAACTCCCAACCCATTGCTATGAATGCGCTATACAAATACCCTGTAAATCTGTTTTTATAAAAGATCGTTCTGAACTGGGCTGGAATTGTCAACACAACGTGGCGATAGTCCACATCTTCATAGAGTTTAGCGGCGATAGACTGAGCAAAGTTTTCACCATCAACCCTCCCGCACCTCAAGCAAAACTTGCTCTTGCAGGAATGAGCGACGATACGGCTATCCTTGCCACAATTAAGGCAGAGATATTGAGAAAAACCAAATACGGGATCGCCGCAGCGAAGGACTGATTCAACCTGATTATTGTAGTGAGCCTTGTCGTAGGAAGGAACTACCGATTTAAAGTTTTCCCAACCTTCCGAAAATATCCTAAGGAAATCGTTAGCCATAGACACCACCCTATAAAAAGTGTGTACGGCTATTATAACAAGCTTCAAAATATTGCGTATCTCACTGAAATCATGCATCTACTAGACTAGGGTTGAATTACTGTTGAAAACGTTACTTCTCATAGAAAGGACATAAAAGTCAGCTTAACGTTCATCTTCTCCGCAAAGTGATCTAAGACCTCTCTTGAAAAGCCTAAAAAGCTTCCGTTGCTACTAGTGAAGTAGTGCGGGCGGTACTCAAGGGATTCGACACCGATTACGTACTCTTTACTGTAAGAACTAGATGCTAGAAGCGTTAGTGAAACTATAAAACTTATAGCTTGAATTAAATTTCGCACAGGCTTCCTCGCAGTGATTGTTAAGTCAATATGTAGAGGCTTCGGTGTAAAGCCCCCTGACTTTATGGGAAGACTATCTCATTTTTTCCTATTGCAACTCCCTTATCTTCAGAAGAATCGCTGGATTATGACTCTTGACTATAGGATCTAAGGTATAGATGGCGGGCAAAATACAGCTATCGTCTCTACGTGATGGGTACCAGGGAACATATCTACAGCAGTAAGCTGGCGAAGCACAAAACCTTGCTTCCGTGTGAGATAGCGAGTATCAGCAGCAAACGACTGCGGGTCGCAGCTCACATAGACCAAAACTTTAGCCTCAAGTTCTCGCAGCACACCACTCCAGCGACCCATTCCGTCTCGCGCAGGATCCGCGATGATTACATCGCAGCTTTCACCTTCACGTCGCGCTTTGCGAACCTGGTTCTCAACCTTTCCCTTGTGCCAAGTAATATTTGTGATCCCGGCTTCCTCGGCACTGAAACGTCCGTTATCCAAAGACGGCCCCGAGCCTTCGATGCCGATGACACGAGCCTTGGGAAACTTTTTAGCTAGCGCCAAGGTAAAATTGCCACTGCCGCAGTAAAGGTCAAGTATGACCTGAGGTTGGGGCACATGGTGTTCGATAGTCTCCAGGACTCTCTGCCTGAGGCTTCGGTTTAGGAGGTAATGAGCCTGTTGAAAGCTACCAGCTTGGGTGAAGAAGCGAAGATCTCCCACTTGATCCACAGGAAAAAAGTGTTTGGATCTCTCTTCCAAGACATGGCCCACAAACGCAAAAAAGCCTGTCTTCTTGAGAACGTCGCGAATGCTATCCAAGCCAGCAACTTCGATAGGGCCGTCTCGTAAGACCATACCAATGACAGCCCTTTGTTCATCCTGATTGACAGCCTGCACTTCCAATTGAAAGCGCATGTCGGGTAAAGAACTTTCCCTAGGCAGGCTCTTGATTAAGTCTCGGATCGCGGACTCTGCCAATAAGCAAGTATCGATTGCAATAAAATCTCGGGTTCCCGCTGCTAGATAGCCCCACTCTAGTCTCCCTTGATAAGAAACACCCCGAAGCCGGAGCCGCTGCCTCGTGCCGGCAAGCTGATCACCTTGCATGGTCCCAATGGAAGGCCATCGATCCAATCCAGAGTTGCGCTCTAGATTCGATACCAACGCAGCCCGCTTCCACTCCATCTGCTGGTCGGGATCGACATCAAGCCAAGGGCAGCCCCCGCATTGCTGATGGTGAGCACAGGGATGGGTCTTACGATCAGCGCTGCGGCTGATCCAGGATCGGATTCGTGCATCGCGATAGCGACCCCGGCTCGGCATCGCCTCTACAAGCACCTGATCCCCAGGTACCGTACCTTGGATAAAAAACGTCTCACCGTTGTGAACTGCAATTCCACGGCCAGAGGAGGCCATACGCTCAACGCTGAGTTCGATGAACTCAGACTGACTTTCATGTAGATTTTCCTGCACAGGGCCCTCGTCTTCGAAATTAGACAGACCCTAGCTACAGAAAAAAATCTGCAAACTCAAGAGATTCTTTAGCTACAAGCGCCAATAAGACGCTTTTCAACCAAGTGGTAACTTCTGGCTATGCCATTGATATCAATAGATATAGATAAAAGACATTTCCTGAGTTACTGGCTTTACATGATTTCCTGAAACCGTGAGCGTTGCGCGATTCTTCTGATACCAGCTCGCAGCAGGAAGATCGATCCTGCCGTCATCCCCAACCACACCCTCGCTAATCAGTTCGTTATCTTCACCCACTAAGGTGACCACCAGTTGGCGATCTTGGAAAAGGGATCTCTGTGTAGTCCACCCCTCAAGGCAATCGGAGCAGTAGGGATCGAACATTTGAATGCTTCCTGTCACCCGTCGCTGATACTCGCCATCTCTCTCTTCCCAGCTTTCCTTCACATCCTTGAGCCTCAGCCCTAAGGGTGCTTCCGTCCAAAACCTTAATGATGGGTCACCCAAAAGATTGTAGATCAGTTGATGCTCTTTAAGAGAAAAGGTGTCGCGATCGCTGTATGTTGCCAGAAGATGAGCTTTCCCCAAGTTGTGCAATTCTCCCAGGGATAGTCCTCGGGCATTTTGATCAAACAAACTTTTGCTCAAACCCTCGGCTAAGACGTTATTAAGCTCGGAATAAGAAGCTCGGCTATCCCCTAGGTAGGCGATCGGACCATGTAGCCTTTTCACTAAGCTTTCTGCAAAGTACACACCATCGTAGCGAGGCGGATCGTCTGACACATAAATAAACTGATCGTAGCGACCGTTGTCTGGGTGAGGGTTATTTTCTGGCGTCAGAACGGTTTCATTGTCGAAAAAGCCAGAGGCGCAGTTGATTCCAAGGAAAAAAGTTTGATAGGAGCTTAATCGTCTTTCGAGATTTCCCAGATCTGAAACACTCACATCCGGCATGTAAAGTTTATCAAACCAACCATGACCACGATGCATTTGAACATGTGAGCCTAGAGACAGCTGGCCCATAAACTCTGATAGGCCGGCGCTCCAGTTGAATGTTGGAGCATGAAGGGTAGCGGCAAGAGGGCTACGATCACTCCAATAGCTGGGTGACGAACCTTCGCTAGCCTTATAAACTCGATCGATGCCTTTACCAGCATCACGTATCCAAGGGCTTAGCCGCTTCTCAATAAACTCCGCATAATAGGGGCTATCCGAAACTCCGTCTCGATTCCTATCGATAAACGATGCCGAAATCGCGCTGGAATTATAGAAACGAGGAGTTAGTTGAGGGTTTAACTCGTAGCGCTTGATCTTGCTCACAGCCCATGCCGCTTCGTCTTCGTGATCCACGGGTAACCGCCCTACGGCAAGCTCTGGAACAGTGTGTAAGTCTCCAGACATCTGTCCATAGTAGGTATCACCAGCGTTGAAAGACTCATCATAAAAATTATAGCCCTCCTTGAAGTAGTAAGGTGGAATAAACTCAGCATCACCGAAAAGTAGAAGCCATCGGGGTTTTACCTTTGCTGCCGCATATATTTTGCGAACTGTATTTTTAATGGCCGTTGCCGATAAGGAGCCTTCAGCTCTGCTAATCACCTCTGTGCTAACCATGCGGCTTCTAATTCCTAAACGCCGTTTATGCTTGACCAAGTCGTTAACCTGCTCGCGAAAGCGAGAAGGATAGATGATCACAAGATGCGGGTCTGGCAAGGCTATGGCAATGGGCAAAGGGAGTTTAGGCTTTATGATCAAGTCTTTGCTATCTTGAAGATCTAAGGGCCTCAAAATTGGCAGGGGTTTGATTGGTAAGCGTGGGATAATCGGTAAATAGTTGAAGCATATGCTGCTCAAGCTATCCCGGTTTATCATCTGCTCGCGAAGGACTTGGCTCCGGCGCTGAATCAGCCGGTCGATAGGGTCTTTTTCCAGGGAGCTTAGGGGCCAGTAGCACTTATAGGACTTGTCGTATTTAACATCCACAGTAAAACCCTGATATCGCGTTAGCTCGCGGCGCTTAGGATTATAGCTCACCAATGGGTGGACAATCTTATAGAGATTGCCCTCAGAGGTTTTGAGTGCTTGCACCAAGATGGGCTTGTTGACCCGATAGTCACCTTGCAGAAACTTCTCTTTATCAATTATTTCTATAAGCTTGAAGCCAGGATGATCTGCCCGACCTTTTTGCACGGGATAGAGATCAATATTCTTAACTGTTTCCTCACCCCAAGATTGAATTGAAATGTCTTTGATCGAAGCTCCTTTGGGGATTGCTACAATGTGACTTAATACCGGGACTTCAGCGGTAGACTCGTAGGTTCTTCCAAAAAGCCCGTGAACGCCAGGTTCATCAGTAACAAGCCTTTGCCTCATTCCAAACGGAGTTTCCACCTTGGTGAATTTGAACTTAGGTGGAATAATCTCGTAGTGGAGTCCTTCCTTACCAGACTGGATCTTTCGAACCATAGACTCAGACCACCAATCTTGCTCCTTGACATAGCCTGCTGCCCAGGGAAAGGATCGAAATGGTTTCTTCCGATATAGCTTCACCTCAAGGTCACGAAGGCCCTGATACTGGCACTTCAATTTCAGATAACTCAGCCTAGGGCTCAGGACTCCATAGAAACTGACCAAACTCTTGGTTCGATCCGATCTACAGGTACTACAAGGCTGTGCTACGGCCTTCAGAGAGAACAATCGCCGCTTTGAATCTGCAAGAAAACACGACATTTGCCGAAGGTTCACATGTTTAGGATGCTCAATCATCACCCCTAGGGCCGAAAAGTTCGGAGGCCAAACATCACCGCGGCTCGCGATACCATCTTCTAAAATATCGATCAGCGCGTCGTCAGCTACAGCATAGGCCACCTGACTGAGGCTCATGATCAAAAAAAGATGCAGAACCAATCCCGCGAGTTTCATCATTCAGCACCCCCATCGAAATCGAAGCCCAATGCCAAAGCTCCTCGGTCACTGCCGAAGGGAATCGCCTGGTATTCATTGACCAAACCAGAATTCCCCACTCTGACGATAGGATCAAAGCCGTCTGGCCGGGTTCGCCCCGCAGATAAAACTTCTTGAGAGCAAACAATTTCGTCTGTGCCATAGGTTTCCTTGCAGCGTAAGCCCGATCCAATGACAGTTCGCCCTTCGTCATTAACGATCTCACGAGAGGAATCAATAAATGTCATTAACTCGGCAGCAAGTTCACCTTCGTATCGCAGCTCGTAAATAGGCTCGATTTGCCGAGAAAGCCCTGGCTGGAAACTGGTAGACTGGCTTGTTCCACCACGGCGATCAATGATCTGGCTACAGTAGTGGCGAGGCGCTCCATCCTCTTGTTCTACGGTGCGGCTACAAGAGATGTTCCGGCCCACTTTGAGCCAGAGTCCCGTTTCTTCTTCAGGTAGATCTTTGATCAATTCGTCACTCAAGGTCTCATAAATTTCACCAGCAATGGGATCAGCGAGCATCACGAGCATGCGATCCTCTGCTCCATCACGGAGCAGCTGGTAATCTGCCGATGACGACGTGTCCTGTTCTGGGCAGGCGATTAGAAAAGCGGCAGAAGCAAGGATGACAAGGTATGGCGATGACTGTGACATGATGGCTCTCCTATTTGATACAGGTTCGATGCGAGACTTTTTGGCGATAATAAGGTGTTCGCTATCTCTGGTTTTAGCTTTTTTTTAATAAGGTGCAAGGTCTTAGCCTAAGAAAACAAGAAAGTCGTTCGCCAAACCTAGCCTCTGGCGAACGACCGGCTTATTCATGTCAAATCGATTCAATTTGCTGCCTTAAATGTCACAGGGGCAAGAACTTGGTAAGGTTTAAAAACCTCTGGCTCTAGCTGATAGCCGCCATCCATGGCAAGGTCTAAGCGTACCCTGCCCTGCCAAAGATCGCAGAACAAGTGTGCCCCTGAAAATTCTAGCCGACCCAGACCGTCCAGAAAATTGATCTGTCCTGCACCTAACACCCGAGACAGCAGCTCTTGACTATCGTCAAATTGAGTCACCCGCGCATCGGCTTGCACCGAGACCTGCCAAGACGCACCATACCACTGCATTGGATTAAGCAGAAACACTGGCTTAGTCTCCATGCTTGTCGCCAAACCGCTTTCGATGGCGCTGGGTCGAAATGCTCGCCCAGCATCCACTGTGATTCGAAATTGGTTCAGGTCTTCAATCGATTTGCGATAGCGTTCCTTACTGGAGTTGGGAAGCCACACATAGCTAAGCATGGTCATCATTCGATCAACCCCGTTGCAAATTTCGCTTGGGGTTGAGCCAAGGTTGAACGTTTGCATTGTGGTGTCTAGAACACGCCACTCGTTAAATTCGGGATAGGCTAGCAGTTTGAATTCTCCAGATTCTGCCACCAGCGCAGTGAGGTGTACCCCCTCTGATTGAAAGCTAACCTCGACGGGTTCCTGTGGCTCGACAGGCTCTTCAATGATCTCAGCAAAGCTGGTCTCAAAAACACTCGCGCAAAATATTATCGTCATGATTTTGTATGACAGCTGCATAGCATCAGCTCCTTCCTTGTGAAATAGAGATTGAAACAATGGTTGATGGGGAAGTCCCGCTAATAAACCCCTCGAAAAAGAAGCCATGACTTGTCTTAAAACAGTGCAACTGATCTAAGGTATGCCAGCCATGGGGGAACGGCAGCCAAAGTCGAGCACCGTTTTCGTTCAGCTTTAGACTTCCACGATTACGAGGCACACCTGAAAAATGTTCGCCATCTTGTTCCTGATCACTGGCATAGATGAGCCCACTACCTTGTAGGTGAGAGTTTAAAGTTCCCTTGAAAAACTGACTCAACGAGAACTGATTATCCTGGCCTAACTTGGTGTTGAGCTGTTGAATCATAACCACAAACGGTAATTGAAACGAAGTTGGATACCGATCTGTCCAGCCTCTAAGACCTTGCACCTGCTGTTGGCAGTTGGCCCAAGCCATGGGTTCCCAGAGCAGAAGCCCGAACATCAAAGCTTTAGCAAAAGACTTTCTCATCAGAGACCTCCCTGATACAAAGGTTTTAACACTTTTATAGGCAACACCGGCTTCGGTAGCGGAAGAAATCTAAGATTCTCATACTTATGAAGACCGATATGAACGCTGCTGACACCATTGCCCTCGTAAATCCAAGCCCGGATAAAATCCCCATAGAGGTCTTTGAAGCAGCTCATGGATCGCAGGCTTAAGGAGGTGTTCCCCCAGGTATTGAGTACGACTTTGCTGGCACCGCTCATACCCAATTCCAGACTGACCTTGTCTGCTTGAGACTTTGCAAAGGGCGTTCTTCGGTCTTTGCTAAAGCGATCACTAAAGTACTTGGATGTTTGGCCTACCAAGGCAGTGCCTTTAAGACTCAGGTTGCCATGGCCATAGCCACCGTGGAGGTGACTAGGTTTCTTTTCTTGTGCTGCCTTTGTCCTGATTTTGTTGCTATTAAGGGAAAACTTAGCGCCTCGCCAGTAAGTTTTACTAGACCCTCGAAGCCAGTTTCCGTAGTCTTGCAAAAGATTCGAGCAAGACACGCTTCGATAGCGACCTGACACAGGGGGAACCACTTCGTTGCTCAAGCTTGAGCCCACTTTCAAAGCAAATTTACTCACAGCGTTTTCTTGGCAATGGGGTTGGCTTTGGGCTTTTGCTTGGGCAATGATCGCTATGGATTGGTCGTTAAGGCAAACATCCGCGATTGATACCAGCTTAGACAACACCAAGCTGCCATCGGCGACACGGAGGTTATGGGGAATCATAGGAAAGTCACTCACCTGCCCTCCCTGAGACTGATTCCATTGTAAGCCTGGCATTCGTAGCTCCATGAGAGTCGGTTGGATTCCTTGATGAAGCCTGGGCGTGCAGGATACTCCCATGACGTCGGGCCATTCATATTGAAGATAGTGGGTTTGCTCTGTAAGGCTTTGAGGATAAACATTTTCCATATCAAGCCAAGCTTGCTCTATCGCTAAGGTGATTTCATTGATATCTTCTAAGGCTTGCGCCAAGACATCGGGGGGCGGCAGATCTTCCGCTAAAGCTTCTAGCTGGCGCTCCAGCTCTAAAACGAGGCGATCGATTTCTTCGAGAAGATCTCCAGCCTGAGCGAAGCGATCCTTGACATCATTGCAGTTGCTAGGCAGCGAGTGATTGTCTCTGTCAGAGGAATCAGACGGCTTGACAGTCATCTTACCCTCGAAACTCTCGATCGTATGATCGATAACGATCGGTTTTAACAGCTTGGGCAGTCGGTCCTTAAAGTAGCTCTTTTCCTTTGATTGCAGCTGTAGCAATTGCAAAGATGATGACACCGTATCTGCTGAGATCTTTAGAGGAACGCGATATGTAACACCAATATCATTTCGTTGAAGCGTCCAGTACTTTACCTTACGTTCCTCACGGGGCTGAGCGATTAAGAGTGTTTCAAATACCAAAATAAGAGCCCAAAGCTTGGGAGTTTTCATGGCTCGTCCTCGCTTTGAATTATCGTGAATCGTTCTTTCAAACGAGCAACATTCTCTTGATGCTCCGATTTGATTTCTGCGACACGCTTTTGTAATTCCTCCAAGTCATCTGAAATCCTTGCTGCCTGCTTCTCATTAGCACCCTGGATAAGATTGCCAATGGCTTCACGGTGCTCGTCGCTGCTATCAACATCATTCAAAGACTCTGCCCCACCAAGTCGCTCGATCTCTTCGTCAGCTGATTGGTACGTTTGAATCTCATCCGTCTGAGTTTCAGCCTTTGCTTCAATTTGCGTCATTGGCTTGTCCATTGATTTGCTTTCTTCCTGCTCTGCGTGGCTGCTGTCGCCCAGCAGTGATTCTGCCTGTTCTAGACTTTGCTCTCTGTCTTTAACCAGCGAGGGTGTTGACTCATAAGAAGAGACCACGAAGATCACAAACACTCCAAGAACAACTAGAACTATAGAAACTTTCATGGCATTCATCCTTTTCTCGTGGAAAGAGCCCCCGAGGGGGCTCAAATTCACTCAAGTTACCGTACCACAACTGGAGTATTGTCATCTTCTGCTACTGGCTCATCATCAAGCTTTGTGAAGCTTAAGATATGCTGTCGCTTGATCACCTTCATTTGCGATACCGAATCACGAACCCAAGCGCGGTTTGCTTGCTTGAACTCGCTAACCGATTTCTTAGTACCAAAAAAGCCGTTGGCAATGCCTAGGACGTAGTTAAAGCCAAAGCAATACCACTTGTTACAGCGAAGCTTATCTTGATTGTTGAATCCAGTTTTTCCTAGCTCGGGGAGGTCAGGAGACTTACCAGATATCACAGCTATATTATCAAGGGCTCTTTTGACAAGATCTGCCTTCACTTCTTTGGTAATTTCAGACTGCTCGTCAGCGGTAAAGGTGAAGTCTGATGAGTCGATATCGAAGGTGATGTTAAACCAACTAGAGTGATTGTTCTCTACAACTAGCTTATGAACATTCTTCGAGCTAAAGAACCAACGTTTCTTCTGACTCATACTTTCAATACGGCTGGTTAAGTTCGCCATGTTAAAGCTAGCACGATACTTTCGGTGAACCTTAACATCGTATCCCAAAACGGCGTTGACTGCGATATGGGCACTCAATTCCTCTTTGTTGATCGTATCCTTGTCTGGAGACGTCAGGCCTTCGGGGAAGTATGGACAAGCCCCGGCAAGACTCAAGCGTACCTGGCCAGAAATCGAACCTAAAGATCCACTGGCAAAGCCCAGCATCGTATTGTTCAAGGACGGATCTCGTTGATCAATATCAGTGACCGATGCATCGATGGTAACATCGCCGTTATCCAGGTGATTGGGTCCGTAAGGAGAAGCCCCGGGAACAACAGCACTTAGTACCGCTGGAATACTGGCCTGAATCTCTTCCAATGATGCGATCTTGGTAGTTGCAAAGAACTGGCCGCTAGTAACCGTTACTGGAGCAAAACGTACCCCACGGTTTCTGAGTTCTGGGTTCGCTGCATTATACTTATTGATTAGATCAGCCCACTTCACACGGTAGACTAACTGCGCAGTCGCGCCTTCGACAGGTGCCCATCGAAGATAGAGATTGGTAATGGAGCCATTGATAGTCTCAAGCTGCCCATAAAGGCTTGTCAGTGGTGCAAGCCCATCGGTATATTCTGATTCCAGTCTAGTTTTCTGATAACGAGCCCGGCTGACTCGCGAGTCAGACTCAATCTGCTCGATCCGAAGATTATCAACTACCTGTTTCTGAGCTACGATTGCTAATTTCTTTTCCAACTCTGCGGCTTCTAGTTCTGAACACTCTCCTGGGCTTAGAAGCTCACACATTTCTAAGTCCGACTTAGCTTGGCTATACTCCAGCCTAAGATTCGTGAATCGCTCTTGGGCTAGCATGAGGCGTGCCGAGATCTCTTGGCTTTCAACCTCAGCTTCATTCAACTCATCAGCAGCAGCACGGATTTGTTCACGCATAGGCTCATAATCTGAAATCATCTCTTCGATCATGGAAGCGATATGGCTTGCAGAGTTCGCAAGTGAGGTTGCTGTTTGCCCGGCTTGTAGCACAGCGGGGCAGAACTGAAGGTTGGCGTTGCGAGCTACTGATCCTAACGAAACATCACCTGTCTCTGGGGGCAATACATAAGCCGTGCGGCAAGTTTCGTCGAATAAAACACCGGAACCACGATCGGGATGTTGGATTTCCGGAAGTCGACCAGAACAGGACTGACTCATCGATGGAATCGCAGCGGAAGCAGCTGCAGAGTAGCCAACCGCCCCAAACATCAATGCAAGTAATTTACGTTTCATAGCTAAAAACCTTTCTTGAATAGGATTGCTGATGACCCAGATCCTAAGGCAAGCCACCGACTCCGGGCATAGATAAAAGCTTCTTACACAGGCTTTGCGTCCGCAGAGTGAAGCTCTTGGCGAACTATGTCAAATAACCCGATGATTTTCATTTAATGATACTTATGGTAGCTTCGAGCAACTTTTTCGCAGGAGAAACGAACCTTGACTCAAAAGATTGTCAACGGAGCCCCCAAAGAGGCAGTCGCGGCCTTAAAGCCTGCTTCAATATTACGGCAGGCAAGTTGCTCTGGTCAGGCCATAAAAGGCCTCTATCTCTATAAGAAGACTCAAAGCGATAAATTTTCAATCGGTTATATATCGAAAGCCACTGGCGCTTCGAAAGGTTACATATCGGATGTCATGAGCGGCAGACGGTTCTTAAATCCCCGTTACTGGGACGCATTTAGCGAAGTGTTTGGTCTAGATATTTCTTGCCGTACAGTTTTACACCTACTTATTTCATTCGATGTCGAAAGTGATGAGGCTGAGCGAAAGAAGCTTTGCAAGGAACTTCAGGCAGCCCGCAAGACGATTGATACGGCTCACATGAAGATGCCAAGTCGCGCAAAAGGGGTGTTTTTCGCCTTTGAAGTCTTTTGCGCCTTTGGACTTTTTGGTGGTCGGCCTAGCCGCAGCGACCTTAGGTCATACTTTGGCTCTGCTCGTTCTATAGAGTTAGACTATGCTTTGCAATTGTTGAAAGAGATGGGGGTGATCGTGATGGAAGGCGGGGTATATCATATCACCGAAACAACGATCACCTTCGGTAGTAGTGAAGACGGCGTGTCTTACTACGATTTTATCAAAGACTCACTAACCAAGGCTATGAAAGCTGCCGATCGCTGGGCAAAAGAAGGACAAGACTCGATTTTTGAATCCACTTTGATCAGCGTTCGCAAAGCCGACTACCTCAAGCTCCTGCCAAAAATTCAAAGCGACTTGCATCGCTTGCAAGCCGACTTAGAAACCAGTGAAGCCGATGAGCTAATTCGATTCAACATTCAAATTTATCCCAACAACTAGCGCTTGGTCACATTGGATTCTCGGCTAGGCGTCGAGGAATGATTGAGGAGATAGTACTCCCGTACAGCGACGATTGAGAGACGAAGACAACAACGCCGAGGATTCAATGTGACTAAGCACTAGCGCCCCATCTCCTGCTGACGCATGGGCATACCATCAATCAACGTGTATACCGCCTCAGGCTTCACAAAATCGTGTTTTTGGAGCTTGATGCCTCCATCCTTGCCAATCAAGGTGATACTAGGCTGCTTCAAGCGCAGCTGCTCTTGCAATACTGCGCTAAGCTTTGCCGATCTTGTCTTGCCATCACGAGTCGTCACCTGGCATTCTTGACTTTTTTCAGGGCAATAGTAGATCACGAGATGACGATCTTTGTTTTCCAAAGCCTTGTTCTGAAGACTTTGCCACTGGCTTTGCAACCATGGAGCCTTGAGTCCTCCGTGATGGATCACAATCACCCGATCTTGCCACTGGTGCTTTTGCAGAGGCGAAGACAGATCTTTTCCCTGGCCTACCGATGCCAGGCATCCTAAGGCAGATATCGTGAGAAGCCATTGAATTTTCATAATCCCCCCGTCAATGCCTTGTTTTACCAGGCCGGCGCGATTTGCTATGAAGTTGATAGGTCCCATAGCTTCTCGCAACGATTTGCTCATCACAATCCTTGATTTCACCAAGTAAGACGAATTCGGACTTGCCACATTCGTCCGCTTCACTTTGAATCCGAGCGATCTCGGCCTCAGTCATTTCGAATGAAACTGTGACATCGGATTTGGCTTTTTTGACGAACTCTACCTTTTGATCCTTGAGCACCGGGTAGAAATCATCGTCAAAATTTAACATCGCCACAACACCGCCAGGAATCTCTGCAACGGTAAAAATCGCCCCAGCATACATGGCCCCAAAATGGTTTTTGTTACCTTTCAATGGGATCTTTGCCTTGATAAAGCCACTCCTAAATTCGAGTACTTCGAATCCATTGCGTGAAGCAAAGGGCACTGCCTGACCAATGCCAACATTGAGAACCCTGAGGGCTCCCTTCTTCACCACTTGACCAATGGAACTACTTGCCCATGGCCAATCGTCAGCGAACACTTGATGAAGCTTTTTTCTAATTTCTGCAGACTGCGCTAACCACATAGATAGACCCTTTATCCAGTTGAATGCCTTAGATTAATCCATCCGGGGATCTTAGACTATATGTCATAAATGAATGTTATACCGCGCTAATTGGCGTGCATGGACTTCCATATCTAACCAGGACATGCCAAAGCAATTTGAGTTCTTGTAAGACTTGCCTATAGTCGCCTCGATCCGCCCACCGCTCAGGGTTGCGCTTAAGATCCATGGCTGCCTTCTCAATGAGACTTGGATCAATATACTCATGCTCCGATATCCGTTCAGCCAGCATGTCGAATAGTGTTGAGTACCAGACTCTAAACCAATCCCTAATAAATTAATTCTTCAAATGCTGGAATGCTTTCTGCGAAATACTTTTATGGTACTACTTAGGTAGGAAAAGATTAACTACAGCTTATTCATCACGTTCGTAATCAAATCACCTCACCCAATACTCAACGATCGAAGTGGTGTTTGAAGCTAGGAAACTTTAGTCTTGAGAGGTAAACACACATACATTTTCAAGGAGGAAAAAAATGTTAAATCTTATCTCTATCAGCAAAAGCATCACCAAAATCCTAGTCATCTGCGCTCCTTTACTGAGCGTGTCGCAAGCGAGCTTCGCTGATCGCATTCGTCATTGCAACTACGCCTTCAACGCCCAGGTTAAGATCTTGAATAGCTTTGAAGAAGTTGTTCGTAGCGAGGTCCTTTTCATCGGTGGTCAGGCAGCTGGCAAACATGGAGGCGTACAAGCAAACACTGCTAGAGAACGAGCACGGGAAAGAATCAAAAGCTGTTTGAAAAACTGGATCAGTCTAGATCGGAATCTAAGCTCGTTCGAAATTTCTACCTGCACCAATCAAAATATTTCAGGTGTTGCCGGCTTCGATATTGAAACTTCTGGCCGAAGCTTGAGAGAGGAAATCGCGGAAACATTGCCGGATCTTTGCGACTCACATCGTGGCAACGAAGTACAAGTCATCGTCGACAATGCAAGGCTTCTAGTAACTGGCGATAATCGCTGCCCCTCCACCTTGAACCTACCTCGGCAAGACCTTCTTGTCGGAGCCTTCTGCCAAGGATTATAATCCACGCTCGTCCCCATGGCCCATTGTAGTTATTGATGTGGCCTCCCACACTGAGAGCATCGTAGCCTAGAATAGGCTCGATGCCTCCTCCGTAGACCTTGTTCACCTGTAGGGAGTACTTAGTGCTCCTTTCTGTCCTTTGTATCTCGCAAGTACACTTACAAGTTGCTACAAGACTCCTGTAACAATAAACTCATGTCTGGAGTTATCATGAAACTATTAGCGACCCTTGGTCTTGTTTTTGGTCTATCGTTATCAGCGATGGGCGCTGAATCTGTTGACTCAAAGAAGGCACCTGAACTGACCTCTCCAGGTTCAGCGGAACTTTGGAGCTCCGCCCTTGCTCGCTGGAAGAGAGCAAATCTCGCGAACTATAGCTATAGTGTCGATATTTTCTGTTTCTGCGGAGATGTTGGCGGCTATGATGTAACTGTAAAAGATTACGAAGTTGTTGATATTCAAAAGACTTCGGAGGGTCGTGGAGGCTACTTTGATGGCAAAATGGACTCACTATTTCGAAGCATCGAACTGGATATCATTTATGGAGCTAAATTCTCGGCTCAGGAGTACGACCCAAAACTTGGCTATCCAGTAAAAGTCTATCAAGATACAGCTCCACAAGTTGATTACTTCTACCACATCGATATCACCAATTTTGAGATACTGGATTAAAAAACAGAGCGAGGTTCGAGTATAGTCGAACCTCGCTAACATCATTTCCTAGTTGGGGGACCAGAAATAAGGGTCTCCAGCCTTTTTAAGGCTGGTTAGGGTCTGTTAAGAAAGCGACAATGCCTTCAGCAATCTGTTGATTGGGATAGTTTGCAACGCCGCCGTGAAAAATGAGCCCTGACTGTCCAGCAATTTCCATGGCATCCCGAGAATTAAGTGTTGTTGCCGCTGGTTCCCCATGGCAACTCATACACTCCGTTTCGTAGGCTTGCTTGCCTGTGGCACGCAATTGAGCGGCCGCTTCCTCTGCTGGATCAACAGCGGGCTCCTCAGGCTCCTCCACCACTTCACCTTGATCTGCATCTAAGTTTTCATCAACTGGTGTATCATTGCTAGAATCATTGAGAGTAGCATCGTCTGAACCACTAGCATCGCTATCCAATTCTGTACCACTTGATCGTGCTGTGCTGGTTTCACTCTTATAGAGAGGCCTCTGGGGAGCTGCGGTTCCACAAGCTGTCGCCCATATTACTATCCATAGCGATGATATTTGAAATCGTATGCTCATTGTGCCTCTCCAAGGTAGTGTGTCGTTGATACTTGACAGTTTGCAAACTTTGAACCAAATTTTTACCCTGCTAAAGCACCGGATTTAGGAACATTTTTCTACTGGAGGAAAGAGCAAAATTGAGCACCAGATTTTGGCAGGTAGAACACGACTTTGGAATCCCAGCTTATCCTCTGATAATGACAGGAAAATCCGAACGTATCTAGACTCTCGTTATCGTGCTGGAACCTACGGAAGCCTAAGCGAGTGGCCATCTAACAGTTTTCATTAGTCTTTTAAATTAGAGCAATCTCAGAAGGAGTGCAGCACTAAGGGTTCTTAGCTCACCGAATCGAGTTCCTCAAGGCGAGCAGGAAGCTCAATCAAGAAGCTCGTATGTTCAGACCGGGGGTTGACCCAAAACGTTCCGTCATGATTTTCAATAAGGTTCTTAGAAATCGATAAGCCCAGACCAGTGCCTTTACCCACTTCTTTTGTAGTAAAAAATGGATCAAAGATCCGATCAATGACCGTGTGCGGAATTCCATGTCCAGAGTCAGAAACTGTAACCTGAACACGATCTCCTTTAAGTTCCGCTGCAATACGAATCCACTTGTTTTCGACTTCTGAAACAGCGTCGTACGCATTATTCAGCAAGCTAACAAGAACTTGAGATATTTGAGTCGCACGACAGGAAATAATAATTCGGGGGTCAATCGGTTCAATAATAAGCTCGATCCCTGCATCTCTAAATCTCTCGCGGCAGTAGGGAAGTGTTTGTTCAATAATACTCAACAAGGTTTCATCCAAGAAGGGATCTCCATCTGCATCCCGGGAATACGTTCTGAGTCCGGAAATAATCCGATTCACCCGATCGCAGGTATTGATAGCTTTATCAATCAAATGCTCCAAGGTTGCCTGATCTGTTGCATCCTCTTCGATAAGCTTTTGCAAAATTCCAAGATTTCCCAAGATGATGGCCATAGGATTATTGATCTCATGGGCAATACCTCCAGCCATCTCTCCTAGACTGGCTAATCGAGCCGAATTAATCGCCGATGCTCGCTGAACTTCGAGATTACGCTTCAGCTCCCGTTCGGACTCCGTCACTCGTTTAGCCATCTCGTTGATATTGTCTACCATGACATCTAACTCATTTCGGACCCTGTTCTCATATTGCAGCTGCAACTTATCCTGGCGAAACTTTCCCTTCTCAAAATAGCTGGCAATCTTTTCAAGATGATTTGTCACATAGTAGCGAACAATAAAGAGGATGATAAATGAAATGAGAAATGTTTTGATGCCTTGGGTTCCAAAAAAGACCAATGCCCGTCGCGCCAATCGTTGAAAGATGAACTGCTTGGTTACCGTTATCCTCAGTTCACCGATCGTTTCGTTACTACGGACCATGGGGTAGCGTTGCTCAAAAAGATAGACGGGAGTCTCTAAGACGCTACCGCGCTCCGCAACCACACTCCCCTCTTCATCTAGCACAGCGATTGAAACAATTCCTTGTAATTTCGCTATGGATGACAACTGCTCGCTGATTGCCCGTTCATCAAGATTCCAGAGGTTATCAGTGATAGAAGGCACCGAGACTTCCTGAATCTGGTGCAGTGATCGATTGAGATCGGACATCTCCGCTGTATAGTCGGTATAAAAGGAAAAGACGGTTAAAATCGTGGTCAACAATGAGCTTGCTATCAAAATTTTGACTAGCAAAGACATCCTTAGCGATTGAAACTCTTTTTCCATGAAGACCACTTGCTGAAAACATACTATTCCTTGATAGTATACCAAGGCTCCACCATAAACAGGGAGCACTAGGCAAGACTTGCTTCATAGATAGCGCCGATATTCTAGGCTGAGCTGCTCTTTTTTAAAAGGCCCTCCCCTGCCACTTAGTAAAATGCCCTGGCCTGCACTCCATTGGTAGTGAATGCTTGTCTGCCAGATCGATTCCCAAAGACCCGGCTGCCAGGAAATTTTTGCCAGGCCATTGAAAAACCACTTGCCCGTGATTTGAGTACGGAAGCGTAGTTGGGCTAAGCTAGCTACCTCAAAGTCAGTTTGATAACGGAGCTGCCCGCCAATCAGGAATAAAGCATGAATTCCCTCATATGAAAACAAGCGTTGGCCAATAGCTCCTTCTAGATAGCTTAGTTCTAGCCAACGCTCGTAGGCCGCTCGGGTTTCCCATGACCAAGTAGCCATCAAAGAATGCTGTTCTTGCCACGAAGCCATTTGAAATAGAACTAGTTCGTCTAGTAAGAGATCTTGCTCATTGGCCAATATTTTTGTGTCGAGCACGCTAAGAATACTCCCAGGTCTGAAGCCACCACTCGGGTCATCCGCACCGTGCATCGCTGGTCTTAGTCTTAGTAGAGCGCCCGGCTGAGAACCAAACTGCCCTCCCACCGCAACAAGTTTGGGATAGTGCCCGTCTAAAAGATCGTAGTCTGGCAACATCGGAAGGGTCGAAGGCTTGCTCGATGATCTGGCTTGTGACCCAAGAACTTTCAGGTAGCGACTGGCATAGGTGGGCCGTGACATCCGTCCCTCGCGAAAATTAAGCCGAAGCCGTTCAGCCCAAAAACGAAACAATTTGATTTGCTCTTCTGGCGCAAGAGGTAGTTGATCGCCCTCAAAGAATCGCTCTTCCAAGAGATCTACATGATCCATCAAAGATGGATCAATATCACGACCTATCATGCTAATCTTTTGGCTCATAGATGGCCTGTAGCGGGGTCTGTGAAGCAAGTCCTGATCGCGAAGATAGTAAACCACATCTAGGGGGAAAACCCAAAGACCGGTGATGTCTTCCGAGTTAATACTTCGATCAGCAACGGCAAGAAAGTCCAAAAGCAAGAGCGAACAGTTATCATCAAAAAAATAGTAGTCTATGGTTTTATCTTTCAACTCCCAAAGATGAGCCATAAGAAATCGAACTTTTTCTGGAGCTAACTTTATTGGAAAGTCCCATAGGTCGCGATCTTCCATATCGTTGTACTGACTGACTGTTGTATAGTACGGAGCAATAGAAAAGTAACCGGGATAAAACCCAAAGATACCCTTGATGGCATAACTTAAGCCAGGTTGATCCTCAATCGCTGCTCCATAAGATAGCGCATGAGATAGGAGAGGTGGTGCATCACGAGCCCCAACTCTCAAGAAGGTATGACCAAACATAGAAGCAGGGTTGCCAAAATATTCAGAAGGAAAGACGAGACTTATCGTTTCTGGTTTAATCTCCTCCATATAATCCCAGTATTCATTGCAGTCTTTTGGCACTTGGGGGGTTGGCAGCTTTAGTTTTTTAGCAAGCCAAAGGCTCCGTGCAGGGAAGCGACACCATACATGATCCCCATGAAAGTCTTTCTGCCAAGCTTTGTGGAAGGCTAGAAGCTGATCTAGAGGCGTGTTCCTAGCTCCATGGTAGAAATCTGGGTCGTCGACAGTAAATGCCCCATCCCTCATATGCAAGAGTTTTTGCCACTGCCAGTCTTCCGCCCACTGTTCAAGTACCTGCCCCAGACAAGGCCGAGCACTCAGCAACACCAGTACCAGTAATCTGATCCTTGCGCCCCTGACCATTGCTTCCCCTTTGCTAGCCGACTGCTGCCATGAGTTAACTTTGGGCAGTGTATAGCCATGCGTTATTAGAGATCTCAACTTGCATTCGATTATCCAGATAAGTTAGCCTATTAACTACAATACGCAAGGAGGTTTTTGATGAAGGCACAATGGGCTATCTGCCTAGGGCTTTTTCTATCCCTTAGCTCCCAGGCTTATGGAGAAAGCGCGGTATCCAAGTTTTGGAATAAAGAGTTTCCAAAGAATCTAGGCTGTGGCCCAGGGAACTTAGTATTTGATGAAGATTCCTGGTTTTCAACGGCGATGGCCTCATCCGTCAATCTCTCATCAACACCACTCTTACCATTGTCTACCACATCGGGGATATCAGGCTGTAATGGTGGTCCTCCGATTGTTGAAAATAGCCGAGCCTACCATTTCATCGTCAGTCATATGTCAGAAATTATGCGTGATGCTGCACATGGAGGAGGAGAATCTTTAGAAGCGCTGGCAAGCCTTTGGAATCTTAGCTCAGATCAATATCCAAAGTTTGTAACTCGACTGAACCGAAACTTTTCAAACGTTTTTGGAAACGGTGACTTACTATTGGAAGAGATCTATCAGTCCCTTTATGCCGCATCCATAGCAAGCTAGGAGACCAGCTCATGCAAATCTTATATTGCCTTCTCGTTCTAGTATTTTTCACAGGCCCCCAAGCCTTCGGACAAAGCTATCCTTTGATGCGTGTTTTGCAGAAAGATATGCCTCAAAATGCGGTTTTTGGATTCATACCCGCTTGTGGTATTGGATCCTACCTCCTTCCCACCTACTCTTGGCTCTCTTCAGCACCGGCGAGCACCACAAATATGGCCTTCTCATCCGTCGCTCCCACCTCAACGACTATGAACATGTCTGAGTGCAAGGGCCCTAAAACCCTTGTTGAGAATCAGCCAGATATCTATAAATTTGCAGAAAGGAACCTAGAAAAACTTGCCCAGGATATGGCCCGTGGAGAGGGGGAGTCTTTGGATGCTCTAGCTTCATTGATGAAAATTCCCGAAGCCGACCAAGATCGTTGGCGTGCCGTACTTAAGAGAGAGTTTGCCTTTATTTTTCCAGCACCCCAGGTGAGCCCTCGTTACGTCCTTGATCAAGTGACCACCATCAGCTTCAATCACGACATTGTTAGCCCCTACGCGAGGAATTTTAGCTGGAATGATCTATTCCAGACCTACTAATACTAGAACTGGGCTCCAGGCGCCGTGATTAAGGATTTGGCGTTTAGGAGACCGACTCTAAACTTTCAATCTGTGTTTCATCCAGGAACTGATCAAATGGTCCATCCAGAATGGGCCATTTTTTGACAGCGGGTTAAAGAATCCAACATGTCCTCCCCGAGGAGTACAGACAAAATCTACCCGTCTTTTATCAAATTTAGGCAAATCGCCATAGTTGACTACAGGATCATCTTTGGCAAGCAAGACCAATCCTTTAGCTTTAATGGCTGGGATAAAGTGCAGGCTTGAACTACGGTCGTAGTAGTCTTGGGCACTTTTAAAGCCATGGCGTGGGGCGGTGTAGAGTTCATCAAAGTCGAAAACAGTGCAAGACTCAGGAAAATCTAGCGGACCGAGATCAGGAAACTTTCTGTGGAGTTTACTGGTTTCTTTCATCAGACGTTTTGAAAAGTAGCGATCGACTTTTGGAGATCGCTGTTGAAGCTTCTTAGAAGTGGATGCTAAGTCGAATGGCGGAGATACTGCCACAAAGCTATCAACAAACCGCGGTAGACGAGCCTCACCCATCATCTTTAAGACGATGTTAGCTCCCATGGAAATTCCCATGACCGTCGCTGGTAGCTTGGGATAAAGCTTGCCGATGGCCCGTAGCACATCCCGAAGGTCCTGGCTCTGGCCAGCGTTATAGGTTTTTCGCGCATGACCGAAGCCGGGCCCTGCCCCCCTCAGATTCACCCGAAAGAGCACTACGCCCAAGGGTTTGAGCTTCTTACAAAGCCGGACGTTGTAGTTAGAGCGGTAGTCTCCTGTCAAGCCATGAACCGTAACAAAAATTCGTTTGGGTTCAATTTCTGGACGGTTTTCAGCCACCACGATCGTATCACCGTCGGGCAATTTAAAATGATGCCATTGGTCTGGGCTATCATCGATATCCGGCAACATATTGGGAGTGATCGTTTGAAACCAACGGGAATTCAATGGCCAAATGGAGCGAAAAGGCGTAACACCCAGCCGATCGAGAGTATGACTTGACATAAAGAACTCATAAAACACGTTAACTTGAAGTCAACATCTTGATTGTAATACGCAGGCCTGTCAAGGCCAAGGCCACTTTAAGAAGGATCATAAATCGTTGGGTGCTCATGGACTTCAGCAATGATGTACCCAGTTTTGTACCAATGATAACCCCGACCACCATCACAGCTGTTTCAAGCCAGTAATCTTGATACGGAAAGGCCAACCCTAGGAAGATGGGCACCTTTACAATGTGTACGAGCAGCTGGCAAGCTGCCTTAGTCGCAACAATCTGCTCCTTAGTGAAATCACTTCTTGCAAAGAATGGTGCCATCAAAGGCCCTGTCGCCCCAACCAAGGAGCCAAGAAAACTCGCCGCGACACCTAGGAGCCAAAAACCTTTTGTTCCCAATTTTAGTTCAGGTAATTTCTTTGGTTTGAAAGCAACATAGAATAGTAGAGCAGCCACAATTCCTAGAATCCATTCAGGGCGATCTAAGTTGCTCAAGAAGAACCAGACTGCGACGCCACCAATGGGAACCCCGATCAGAAATGGCACAAAACTCTCTCTATGAACATGCTCCCGTAGAATCCAGGTTCTGCTTGAGTTACTCACAAACTGCACCAAGCCATGAACAGGCACAATCACATGCATCGGAAAAAAAAAGGTCATCACAGCTAAGAGTGTCACCCCACCTGCCATCCCCACCAGTCCCGATATGATAGAGGAGCCAAGGGCTGTCAGGAACAGAATCAGAATTGTCATTGGGGAACTCCTTTCGAAATTTGGCCTGCAAGCTTGCTGACATCGGCCATGCCATGAACAAAGGACAAGAGCCTAAGATACTGTAATCACGAGGACTCACGACGGGTCCTAATATTGCATAATTTACCCTGGGTTGAAACAAGGAAACAGCTGCCCAAAGGAGGCAATATGAAAATATTGATCATACTCGCCATCGCGAGCCTCATAGGAGCCTGCAAAAAACTGCCAGTAGACCAAGCTGCGATCAACCATGGGTCAGAGACTCAGTCAGAAACGATCGATCCGCAGCGATTGCATGACACTAAACCTGCTGGTAACTATTTTCGCGTTGCTATTCGCGACCTCAAGCTCTACGAAAACCTACAAGATGATGTCCCAAGGTGCATTATTCCGGCGGGAAGCACACTAGGCTTTGCTAAGGAGTCACTCACATTTAAAGAGCGACGCGATGATGCAGACCTCTACCACAATCCATTCATAAGCCTGGTCTGTGGTGATATGAAAGAAGGCTGGGTCAAGTACACCAACGGCGACGAGCAAGAGGATATTCGCGAGATCCGTAGTCAAGACATCTTTAGATTCGCAAAGTCCCGTGGTTGGGATAAGGTGGAATCCCTTCACTATCTCTAATCGGTTTAGCTAATAGCAAGCTGAGGCTTTTGGCTTGTTTTACGCCCTTGAATGGGTAAGATAATAATAAACTGGGCCCCCTTGCCGCGACCTTCGCTACGGGCCTCAATATTACCTCCAAGCTCCTGAGCCATCAGTGAGCTAGAATGAAGGCCAAATCCAGAACCAGTTTTTTTAGTCGTAAAACCAAACGAGAAAATCTTTATTAAATTCTCCGGAGCGATACCTTTGCCATTATCTTCACAGATAATGTGGACGTCATCCCCGTGAATTTCCGATCGGATGGTAATTCTAGGATGCTTGTTATCAATTTTGATAGCTTGAATGGAATTTAGAATTAGATTTACCAGGATTTGAGTTATTTTTGCCGGCACCGAGACTAGAGGTCCGATAAAATCCAAGTAGCACTCACATTCGATACCAGCCTTATCAAGCTCTAGGCGATTAATATTAATTGCCTTTTCAACCATAGCATCAATGTAGCAGTCTTCTTTGATATCGGGAGCATTGGCAAAGATCATCTGCAATTTGATGATTTCTTCAATGTCTTTCAAACCAACAAGAATTCTATTCATGAGATCGAGAAGCTGCTGCCGCTGTTCACCTTCATAGCGGTTCAATGCTCGCCAGAACTCATTGGCCTGAGCCCCCTCTTCAGAACTCAAGTACGCCTGCAATTGTTCAACTTTTTTCTTCATCAGATCAAAAAATGCCTGGGTTCGCTTAGAATACTCGCTCTCTTCAACCATCTTCGCTACGGTTTCACAACTCACAAAGATTGAGGTCATGATGTTGCCAATGTTGTGAAGAAAGCCCACAGCGACTTCTGCCATGCCTGCCTTCCTGGATGCTTCAACCAGCTCCCTCTGGTGAAGAGCCAATTCCTCGGTTTTCCGTTTTACTTCAGATTCCAGTCGCTCCTGATATTCGATATCTTGCTCTCTTAGCTGCCTATAACCTGCTACCAAGCGCTCCTCCATTCGAAAGATCTGCTCATAGAGATGAGATATCTCGTCCTGATAACCTTGAATGTGGTCCTGATCGTGAGGAGCTTTTGACTCTTGATCAGCCCGATCGAGCACTACGTTAGACGCATAGTTACCAAGGGCCTCCAGTCTTTTGGTAACCGTTCGGCGAATGTAAAGCACCAGTAAAAATGAAACGGATAAAGTCTTGACTATATTCCCAAGGAGACTAAACCCAAACTTCACAAGTAAATTATAGTAAAGCTCATCAAGGGACACATAAATGGAAATTTTTCCTACCTTACGGCTATGGCCTTCTTGAACATAGAAAACGTCAAAGTGCTTGTCTATACGCTCACGAGCACTGAGTTCACCCTTAACAACATCGCCCTCAAGGCTTTTGGAAGATAAAACCACCTGCTGAACATTAGGTAACTCTCGGATTCCATCCAAAATCGTCTCAATCTGAACCTGATCCAAATACCAGATCGCTGTTCCGAGGCTTTTGATACTCACTTGATCGAGGTGATGAATAGATTCTTCGATATCTTGAAACTCAGTTTGGTAGTCAAACAGAATCTGCATGATCGAGATCAAGAATGCAAAACAGGTGCTGATGCCAACTGTAAAGAATACGAGCCGTTTCGCCACCGGCTGAAAGGACGTGCGACTGAACAAAGTGCTCCATATCTCAGAAAACTTAGAAGGGGGCCTATCCTTGCTTAACATCGCTGTCATATCTCGCCTATTGACACTAGTGAACTACCTTTGCTTTTCTGCTTCCAAATTTTCAACTATACTGGGATCATATGGAAAAATAACCTTTTTTATCATCCCAATGCTGGAGCTGCGGCATAGCGAGAAGACAACACCGTTTTGATCAGGGAGAGACCATTTGAATCGACTGTTCATTCTGACTATCCTACTCCACCCCTTCATAGCTCTGTCACTGCCTGAAGAGAGTCTTCCTGATCGCTATAACGATCTTATCAATTTCTTCGAGAAAGGGTCTTTAGGTTTCTTGGAAACCCCTGACAAGGTAAAACTCGCCTACCGTCACTTTCCAAAAGACAATCCGAGTACCACCTTAGTTATTTTTCCAGGTCGCACGGAATCCCAGTACAAATACATGGAGTTCATCTACGACCTCCAGAACCAGCCCTACGAAATCTTTATTTTCGATTGGCGCGGCCAAGGTTTATCTGATCGTCTCCTCGAAGATCCACTAAAAGGCCATATAACTGACTTCTCGACCTATCGGCAGGATGCAGAACTATTTCTCGACAAAGTCGTAATACCTGAAAAAAAAGGCCGGCAACTCGTAGCCCTAGCCCACTCGATGGGTGGCAACGCCTTCGCGCTATTAGCCAGTAAACGTCCAAATACATTTGATAAAATCATACTTTCTTCGCCAATGCTTGACTTACCGACTCCTGGCCCGCAAGGGTTTGCCTGGCTCTACCTTTTAGTCCGAGAGGCGATGGGTGACGGTACGGAATACATTCCAGGGCACCACCCTGGGACAAAAATTTTTTCTAAGAACAATGTTTCTAACAGCTCGATTCGCTTCGACCTCATGCAAAGACTCACTAAAGAGAAGCCAGAGCTTCTTGTTAAGGGGGCGACTGTTTCCTGGGCAAGAGCCAGCATTGATGCAGTTTGGTCGATGAGAAAGCAAGCAGCGGCGATAAAGGCACCCGTGCTCTTGCTTCAGGCCGGTGATGACGTGATCGTTAGAACTGAAGGGCAAAATTATGTATGTGCGCAAGTCACATCATGTCGCAAGGAGTTCTTTCCTAAAGGGAAACATGAACTTCTCCAAGAAGTCGATGAGATTCGAGATCGTGCCATCGCTGCCATCGTGAACTTTATTGGCGATCCATAAAACTAAAGGCCCCACTTTTGACTCAGCCCTTCCACTATCGACAGCTGTTCTTGAGAGTGGAGGCTATGCTCCATCAGCAGAAGTTCAGCAAGCTGGAGAGCCCCATGGAGACTTTGCAAGACTAGTCTCAACTCACTTATGGAGCGGAACCCAAGCAACTCCAGATGACCATGAGCGTTCTCAAGCACCATGAAGCCCTCAAACCGATGTTGTCGGAGCAGCTTGATGGCGGTTTCCAAAAACATTTGAGGCCGATGAATCTGAACTAGGCTTTGGCCATGACGGGAGAATACAAGGTCACTATCGTAGAATTCTCCATTAAGAATATCCCAGATCCGTTGATGCTCAGGTCTCGCTACACCATCAAAATAAGGATGAGTCCCGTGCTCGTCATGAACATCTTCTAGTTCTGTTGCATCTACAGACAAAAGCACTCGATCTTGATTGACTCCATACAGTTGGCTAAACTCTCTAATCTCACCAACGGCAGCGCTTGATCCTATCCAAGTTTGCCGAAGCTGTGTCAGAACTTGAATCCTTGCCAAAGGATCGAGGAAAGAGTCATAGACAATAAGGCTTGCGAATGCCCCATCCCAAGCCTGTAGAAATCGACCGTCGCCCCCATTCCCTAGAGTGTCGATCTTTACATCACCTTCTTGTGGCTGGCCCGAGAATAACTTGAGGACACGGCTTTGATTGACCAATTGAACAAAAACCCTATTATGATCATCACGGCC
This sequence comes from Pseudobacteriovorax antillogorgiicola, assembly GCF_900177345.1. Classification (NCBI taxonomy): domain Bacteria; kingdom Pseudomonadati; phylum Bdellovibrionota; class Oligoflexia; order Oligoflexales; family Pseudobacteriovoracaceae; genus Pseudobacteriovorax; species Pseudobacteriovorax antillogorgiicola. Next base: position 250,777 of record NZ_FWZT01000008.1, on the reverse strand, counting down.
GACAAAATAAATGGCTATGCCCTGGTCTTCAACCCAGGGAACGGAGATATCATAGTTCGATCCCTCTATGAGCCGTAGGAATAGCTGGTCGTCCCGCCAACGCCCCAGTTTCATCCCCTGGCCGTTTTGTTCACTATCCGCCAAGAGAAAGCCATTTCGCCCCCGATTTGAAGCTACGATAAACATTGAAAATGGGCCACTCAGGTGAATTGGACTTGAAAGCCGTATCACCGGCTGGTTAGGAGAAAGATCTAGCGCTTGCTTGTAGTTGATCAGCAACTGTCTTGTAGAGGATGCTAATGGGACCTCTTCTGAAGCCATACTATGGCTGCCAATCGAACGGGTCCAGCTGCCCCAGGCTTCGCTCCCATGCTGAGCCACCAATGGCGGGCCCGATAATAGTGCCCATAGGGCTGCAACAGCCCAAAGAATTGTCTTCATGTCGACCTCCAAAGATTTCTAATACTACCGCTCGGCGGCCTGCAGAATCACTTCAGGCATCTCATAATTAGATGTAGATTTAGAGGCTTATAGAGATAATTACCCCCAGATCAAAGTCTGTTGCAACGAAAATTATCTAGCAATATTTACCCAGGAAAAGAAACTAATTTCCTGAAATCACAGAACTGACTATCATGAGAGAATCTCTCATTCGACTCCAAGACAACGAGGCCTCTTATGCAACGACCCTGGAATTCTCAATATCCCGCCGATGTTCCCACTGAGGTAGCTGCGCCACGCTTCAGCAATCTTCCTGAGCTGATTCAAGCAACCAACCGCAGCCATGGCCAATCTCCAGCATTCACATGTATGGGGAAGACCATCAGTTTCCAAGAGCTAGAAACAATGATCGATATGTTTGCCCGATACCTACAACACGAACTCAAGATCAAAAAGGATGATCGCGTCGCTATCATGATGCCGAACATCCTACAATATCCGGTCGCATTGTTCGCAGCCCATCGTGTTGGTGCTATTGTCGTTAATATCAACCCGCTCTACACAGCGCGGGAGCTGGAGCACCAGCTCAAGGATTCCGGCGCAACAACTATCATCATTCTTGAAAACTTCGCCAGAACTCTGGAGCATGTCCTCAAGTCTATTAAGCTTGACTCTGTGATTATCACGAAGTTTGGTGATCTATTTGATTTTCCTAAGAAGCAATTGATCAACTTTGTTCTTAAACACATAAAGAAAGTTGTGCCTGACTATCAGATACCAAAAGCAGAAAGTTTTACCCATGCTCTTGAAATAGGGTGCAAGCAGCCGGGACTTTCTCCTGTTGAAATAGCGATCGATGACATCGCATTTCTACAATATACGGGTGGCACAACCGGGGTTTCTAAGGGTGCGATGCTTACCCACAGCAATATTTTATACAACCTAGCCCAAGCAAGCACTGTGTTTGGTGATCTTGTTGGCCCGAACGATAAGATTGTGACCGCCCTACCCTTGTATCACATCTTTTCACTGGTATGTAACTGCTTCCTCTATATGACAGCTGGTGGATTAAATATCCTGATACCAAATCCCAAAGACACCAAGGGCTTTGTCAAAGAGCTAAGTCGCTGGCAGTTTACTGCCATGTCTGGAGTTAATACCCTTTTTAACAACCTGCTTCACGATGAATCGTTTTGCGCCCTAGACTTTTCTCACTTGAGACTCTCCATAGGTGGAGGTATGGCAGTCCAAAAACCGGTGGCCGATCATTGGCAGAAGGTCACCGGCAATATCATCAATCAAGCCTACGGGCTAACTGAAACCTCTCCTGCCGTCACCATCAATCCCCGAAACCAGACAAGCTTTAATGGCACTATCGGGCTTCCCATTCCTAGCACTGATGTCTGTATAAAAGATGACAATGGCCAGATTCTTCCCCATGGTGAGCCCGGAGAACTTTGTGTCAAAGGCCCACAAGTCATGAAAGGCTACTGGAACCGTGACGAAGAGACCCAACAAGTCTTTGATGAGGACCATTGGTTCCATACGGGAGACATCGCCGTGATGTCCGAAGATGGTTTTTTTAGCATTGTCGATCGGAAGAAAGATATGATTCTGGTATCTGGCTTTAACGTCTATCCCAACGAAATTGAAGAGGTGGTAGTTGCACTCAAGGGTGTCGTCGAAGCTGCTGCTATCGGAATCCCAGATGAGCAATCTGGAGAAACTGTGAAGCTTTTCGTAGTAAGGTCCAATGAGCAAGTCACCGAAGCTGAGATCATGCAGTACTGCCAGTCAAACCTAGTGAACTACAAACGACCCAAGCAGATCGAATTTGTTGAAGAGCTTCCCAAGAGTGCTGTAGGCAAGATCTTGCGACGCAAGTTAAAAACCGCCTGATTTACACTCTAGCTTGCCAGATCATCTTCGTGGAAGGGCTTGTAGTCTTTGCTGTAGCTGGCATGAAGGAATTCAAGTAGGGCGCTGAAATTGCTTCGATCGTGAACAAAATCAACTGGATGAGGGATGTTCTGAGGGTCGATCACGGGCCCTCCTAGGAGGATGGCAATCCCGGGATTTGACTTTCGAATCCTGTGTAGCAGTTCTGGAATATCGGCTAGCTGCTCCATGGTGGCAACTGATAAACCGATGCCGTGTAAATTCCGGTTCTTGGCAATATCGATAATTTTTTCTTTGTTTAGCTGCGGAAGGTGAAGGTCGCAGCGAATTCCTTCCGACATCAAGCGCAAGGCTAGAGCACGGATGCCAATGGAATGAGAATTTGAATCAGCACATACCAAAGCTAGGTATGGTCCAGCATGGGGTCTTTCTGTGTTGAGATAGATATGATTTAGAACTTTTTCTGCAAACCTCGTGAACATACGTTCCTGCTCGTAAGTTACTTCTCCCGAAAAGAACTTCATTCCAATATCGTAGAGTACAGGCTGGACGGTCAGATAAAAAAGCTCAATCGGACCAAAGCCTGTTTTGATTGCTGACTTGATAAAGACTTGGAGATCGATATCTTCTTTGTCCTGAACCCGATTGAGATAGTCGTGAAATATGTCTCGTAAGGCATCATCTTGGGTTTGCCAACCAGGGTCACGCTCTTCCTTAGTTGCCTTTTTAAAGCAACCGCGGCAAAGACTGTGAGTGAAAGAATAATCATCGTAGGGCTGTTTCTCCCCAAGATATTTTTGGCAACCACAACACCAAAGGATCATAAGCCCCCCTTTTATTTCTATGACTCTATCGGCTCCCTCACCACAAATGTAACCATGGCCCTTAAAGCCCCACTTTGAGGCCGTAGAGAGGAGCCTGTCAGCAATTAAACAATCGTTTAATTAAGAAACGGAAACAAACCGCCATCCTACTGAAATTCATAAAAAAATTGTTGGCACCAAGATTGTATTTCTTCTGCCGACAGTTACTGATTTCCCGGAGGACAATATATGGAAGTGAAGTGTGGAATTGAAAAAAGAGAGCCTTGGCGCCGTCATGTGATGGGTCTACTGATCATCGTTCTAGCCATTGGGGGTTTACGTACACTAGTTCGATATGGCGCTAGCCTATCGGTACCGAGCGAGCTTTCTCAAACGGCCATTGAGAAGCCCAGCTCCGATAACTAGCACCCATGGTGTGAGGCTAGAATTTTTGGCAATCAATGACAAAGCGATACTTCACATCGCTTTTTACAGTACGATCGAAGGCCTCATTGATACGCTCAGGGTCGATCAATTCGATGTCTGCGGTTATGTTATGCCGGCCGCAGTGGTCGAGCATTTCTTGGGTTTCAGGCAGGCCACCGATCAGTGAACCGAGCATTTTCCTGCGTTTCAGGATCATCGGGAATACGTTAAGATCCAAGGGTTTGTCTGAGGCTCCCACCATAATGAGGGTCCCTTCCCTCTTGATCATACCGAAGGCCTGGCCTAGATCGTGGGGCGCAGATACCGTATCGATGATGTAATCGAAGTAATTTGCGTGTTCGGCAACGGCATTCTCGTTAGTGCTTAGAACGAAGCGATGAGCGCCAAGTGACTCGGCATCCGCCTGTTTGTGGGCTGATCTCGATAGTACTGTTACTTCGGCGCCGAATGATGCCCCCAGCTTAACAGCCATATGACCCAGTCCTCCTAAGCCGAGAACTCCGAGCTTATCTCCCTTTTTCAAGCCCACATGTTTCAAAGGGGAGAATGTTGTTATTCCAGCACATAGCAGGGGAGCTGTTGCGGCCAAGTCGAGATTCTCTGGGATGCTTAGGACGAAGCGCTGATCCGTTACTATAAAATTCGAATACCCGCCTTTGGTATATCCGCCATGCCGGTCTGTAGAATTATAAGTTCCCGTGAAACCGTTCTCGCAGTAGTTTTCTAACCCCTCCTCACAACTGGGGCAAGTGCGACAGGAATCCACCAGACATCCTACTCCTACTTTATCGCCAGCCTTGAACCTAGTCACATTTGAACCCACGTCGCGGACGATGCCGACAATTTCGTGACCGGGAACGCAGGGGTACTGGGCTGGGCCCCACTCACTTCTTGCGGTATGGATATCAGAGTGACAGATACCACAGTACTTGATATCTATCGCGACATCCTCAGGCCCGGGGTCTCGACGATCGAAAATATAGGGTACGAATGCCTGGTCGGCTGCATGATTTGCATATGCTTTGGTTTCCATAGAAGTGCCTTTCTGTGATTGTACGTCAGTCCTTGCCGACTGTTTTCCTAAGACTTACTAGTATATCGATTCCAGAAACCTATAAGAAGCCTCAAATCTTTGCTGGAACAGGCTGGCCGGAGATTGCCTGTGACGGATCGGCTTCCGCAATGGCCATGCTTCATGCTACCATCTGGGCTGAGCCTTTGAGATCTGTAAGCGAGGAATCTAGTATGTGGCGTAGAATATTATTGTTGTGTTGGCTTCCAGCGAAATTATGGGCTTACGAGGTAGCGATCGAAGGCAATGCCCGAACCGAAAATGTCTATATCGATCGCTTGCTAAACCGCTGCTTTGATGATCTAAAAGAGGCACCGAAATCAGAAATCGAAACCTGCCTCATGGATTCAAAAATATTCTCTGAAGTCGTCGTCGACAAGCGAAGCGATGGCATGACAGTCACAATAAAAGACCGATGGACATTGATTCCCATTCCGAACCTTCAAGTTTCGAAGACCGACACTCGTTATGGATTGTTTCTAGTGGAAACTAACTTCCTAGGGATGGGCCATCGTATCATTGCTGGTGGCTTCTCCGGAAATCGCGCCGAACTGGGCTACGGATCCTTCCAGTTTAAAAATGTCTTCGACACCCCACTTCGGATCAACATAACAACACTATCACTGAACGAAGAATATCATCTTTATGACGGAGACGATATCCTGTTTAAGCAAATTGAAAAGCGGGGACGGGTCTCCCTCGATCTTGGTCTACCGTTCGGCCGCTCATCCGAGATTTTGATCGGTTTCGGCTCGTTTGCCAGCACGTTTGGAGAGGTAGAACAATTCGGTCGCGCTAGTAACTATAGCTTCGATGCTGTAACTCTATCGGGAAACCTTGGGGCCAAAAATTTTCGTCTTTACTACGAGAACGGCTGGGATCTTCGTTACAGGGTGATCAGGCAAACCCACCGCACCGATGAAGAAGATCTTGAAACTATGGTCAATGGCCAGCTTCACTACGGCACAAGTCTCTTTCAAGGTCACAGCGCTCTAAGCCTCACTGGATTTTATCGCTATACAAGCGCAACCCTTGCCCAAAAAGGCTTCATTTACCTAGGCGATAGCCCCGGATTTCGCGGCATACCTAAGAATGGTGTCTGGGCCCGCAAAGCGTCAGCTCTGTCTGCTTACCTTCCCACACCCATATGGAAAGTCACAGCTGGAACCCTAGTCACAGGGCCCTTTGTTGATATTGGAATTCTTGAATATGCGATCTTGAAGCCAAAACCTGTTCAATATAAGGCCTATGGAATTGGTACATATTTCTTTCTAAAAGAGGTTGCACTGCCTGGAGTTGGCATTGAAGTGGGTTACAACCCAGATTATTCCGGACAGTTCTTAAAGGTTTCCCTAGGAGGCAGCTTATAATCTCATGCGCAGAGAGGAGCAAATGGATCTCTCTATCGAGAAGGTTGGTTCCATGAAGACTTAAAATGAAGATGTCACCAACGGTGGCCAAAGGTAGCACTTAGAACAGTGCAGACTGGGACCAGCTTTTCGAGACGTACGGGTTATCATCACTTCCCAAAGTAGATCTGAGATTTCGATTTTAACCTTTAAGATTTCTTTAAGAGGAATATTTGAGTTCCCTCCTCCATATAATTTTGTAGGGCTAAAAAGATTTCCTTTAAGGACTGACAATAAGTCTACTACAAACTACGGAAGCCCCCTCTTGGCAACCGGGGAGTCTTGCCAAGAGGGGGCTTGTTTCATCTAAAATTGAACTCACAGCACAATTGTGGAAATTGTGGTTCGACACATCGATAAGCGAGTCACGATGTTGTGCACCGCGAGCCCAACCTGAGATTGGGTATCATCACTCCTACATTTGGAACAAACGTAGCAATCCTTGTACTTCAGTACCCTGGCTAGCTGTAGAAGCCTCTACGTTCTGAACAGCACCGTTGCTGTAAACACGCTGTAGAGTTTTCATACGTGTGTACTGCAAAGAACCTGAAGATGGGTTGTACTGATACACAGGAGTTTTAACTTCGATCATCTCTAGAGCTTGGCCATTTGAACCTGTAGCTTTCTTACGCTCTACAGTAAGGCTCAAACGCTTAGAACCAGACGACGTAGAAACGTTACAGCTTCCTTTGGCAATACCACCAACTGGAGTGCCAACTTGAATGTTCTGCAGTGCAGCGGTGTTAGCTGTGATGTAACGAACTTGACTTGGGTTTACAGGTGAAGCACCGATAGCTCCTGTCTGCTTGATAGTGATTGAAGAAGGTCTGCTCTTATAAAGAGACGCATCACAAACAGCATCATAAGGACCGTTACATAGGTACCCAGTTTGAATATCACCAATCGTACGACCAGCGTACTGAACTTTGTTTCCAGCTTGTGTAGGCGCTGAATGAGCCCATGGTAGAACTCGGTTACCTTCAGCTAGATATACGCGTCCACCTTCAGCTGCAAACCTAAGCGATCCGATGCTGCTTTCAGCATAGAGCGCATCAAGAGTGCTACCAGTGTTTGCGTCTTCCTGAACGCCACAGCCTACTGCCAAAAGAAATACCGCTACCATTCCTAGTTTTTTGCTAAACATGTCTCTCTCCAAAAATCATTAGTGTTGCATTGAACAGTGTTAGCAAAAGAAGAGCCACGTTAAGCCAAACAGCATTTAAACAAGCTTTTAAACAGGGGATCTATTCAATACCATTCCCGATTTTTTTTCGAGACCGTCAATAGGTTGTCTTCGATATTATATTAGCAACGAATAAGGCACCCATTTCGAAAGCAAGTAATTGCAATATTTACAGATAGTTGAATAGATAATTCAATTTTACCTCGCAAATGTGAACACCTTAAAATCCCGTGAGTTCAAATTCATGACGTATAATTAGCAAGTTAAAGATCCAATTTATCTTGGAGCAGCAACTTAGGCTTTCGACTCTGGTCAATTCAGAGGTCCCCCGCCAAGGTAAGCGGGAACCTACACTAGTATATATACCCAAGCATCGAAACGAGTATTCATCACTATAAAAACTAACGGTCTTGTAGGCTTTAAATCTTAATAGTCGATTGACAAGCGCGAACCTGATGATTAGTCTTGCCTCCAAGATACGCACGAATACAGGCGCCGGGATGCGTTGTGCGAACGTACCGAGAGGCACGAGTCGGATTGTAAGCTTGATTTTTTGAGTTCACGTTTCGGTAGGCTCGCCTTGGAGGCAGCGGCGCGGGATATTATTGGGGTCGTAGTTTGATCTGCGGTCGTAGCTGAGCATGATGTTTCAGCTAGCTTGGTGTTGCTAAGTTTCTCAGCATTAAACCTATCGTCCCTAATACAATTGATACGGAGCCGAGATCATGGGTCGCCTGACTACACATGTGCTCGATACCGCATCAGGGAAACCCGCAGGCGCTTTGCTGGTGACCCTATCGCGGATCTCGAACGAACAAGCCGAACAAATACTTGAGATTTTCACCAACCCCGATGGCAGAACCGACAAGCCCTTGCTGGATGGACCATCGTTTCGAGAAGGAACATACGCCTTATCATTTCACGTTGCACCATACTTTGCGGCGCAAGGCACAAAACTTCCCGATCCACCTTTCTTGGACATCATCACCATCCGCTTTAGCATTAGCGACAAAGATCAGCACTACCATGTTCCACTTCTATTTTCTCCCTGGTCATACTCAACTTATAGGGGGAGTTAGATGGAAGCTTACATTATGGAGTGGCTCTACGTCTTAGTCCGGTGGCTGCATGTGATCACCGCTGTAGCTTGGATCGGAGCCTCGTTTTACTTTGTCTGGCTCGATAACAGTCTACAGAGCCCCAAAGACAAGGACCTTCAAGACAAAGGTGTCGACGGTGAGCTTTGGGCTGTTCATGGTGGTGGGTTTTATAACCCTCAGAAATACCTCACCGCGCCTGAGAAGCTACCCAAGAAGCTTCATTGGTTCTACTGGGAGTCGTATTCCACTTGGATGTCAGGATTTGCTCTATTCTTGCTAGTGTACTTGCTAAATGCTCAAGTATACCTTATCGATCCTAATCTTCTTCCAATGTCGCCTACCCAAGCCATCGTCACAGCTCTAGGTTTTTTAGCTGGTGGCTGGTTTGTCTATGATCTCATGTGCCGCATCTTTGGCTTTAGGAATCTCGCCCTAGGAATCGCTGTATCACTATTCATAGGGATTGCAACTTACGGAGCCTGCCAGATTTTTCCCGGCCGAGCAGCCTTTCTCATCGTCGGAGCGATGATGGCCACCATGATGAGCGCCAATGTTCTATTTGTAATAATACCTGGTCAGAAGCGGGTGACGGCAGCCATGAGAGCTGGTGAGCCCGTTGATCCCATCTATGGCCAAAGAGGTAAGCAGAGAAGTGTTCACAACACCTACTTTACGCTCCCCGTTCTATTCTGCATGCTTTCCAATCATTTTGGAGTCATGTATCGAGACGCAAACAACTGGCTTGTCCTCATTCTCATGATGATCGCAGGGGTTTTGATTCGCCAGTTCTTTCTCCTTAAACATCGGGGGCAAACCAATTGGTACTTTCCAGCTTCGGGGATCGCTGTTATGGCTCTCGTATTTTTCTGGATGAGTCCCATAGCATCGCAAACAGACGCTCCAGCGAAGCTTGTACGGGGATCCGTGAGCACCGAAGAAGCCTTTGCCGTGGTCCAAAAACGTTGCTACGGCTGCCATGCTTACAACCCCACTATGATGGGTGGCGCTCCTGCACCGAAAGGCATCGTCTTCGAAAGCCCCGAGGATCTGCGAAAGCATGCGTCAGCGGTCATCTCGCAAACGGTACAGCTAAAAACCATGCCTCTTGGCAACATCACTCAGATGACAGATGAAGAACGACAATTAATTCAAGCCTGGTTTCAGCAGAATATGAGTCATTAGATGACTTATGATCCACAATAAGGATTGTCTGAAACCCTAGATCCAAGCTCTCTAGAGAAAGATGAGAGTTTGATCGCAACCAATCAATGCAGAGTTGAAAGAAGGGAGTGTTACCCGTGGGTATCATAGCGCGTTCTAAGTCGTTTAGCAATGAGCAGCAGTCGTTCCTGAAGTCCTTTATGATGGGCTGGCAACATGTTCTCGTCATGTATGCAGGCACCATCGCTGTGCCACTCATCGTGGGACGCGCCTTAAACCTACCTAAGGAGCACCTTGCATTCTTGATCAACGCCGATCTATTTGCTGCGGGAATCATCACCGTCATTCAATCTCTTGGCCTGGGGCGCTTTGGAATTCGCCTGCCTGTGATGATGGGGGTCACCTTTGCAGCAGTTGGCCCTATGATAGCTGTGGGCAGCGATCCCAACATCGGCTTAACTGGTATCTATGGAGCGGTGATCATCGCAGGGTTATTTGCCATTTTGATCGCACCTCTTATGGGGAAACTTCTGCCGCTCTTTCCACCGTTGGTTACTGGCACCATCATCTGCCTGATAGGGCTTTCTCTTTTGCGAGTTGCCATCCACTGGTGTGCCGGTGGCCAGCCATTTGTCACCGAAATGATCGATGGCAGTGCCTACCGATTGGCGAACCCTGAATATGGCAAACCATCAAACCTTGTCATAGCATTTGGAGTTCTAGCTCTCATTTTGCTTATCAATCGCTACGGCAAGGGCATGATTAAGAATCTCGCCGTACTCTTAGGACTTTTTGGGGGAACACTAGTCTGCGCCTTGCTGGGCCGCATAAATCTTCATGGAATTGATGATGCTCCTTGGTTAGCCATCACCACACCATTTCATTTTGGGATGCCGACCTTTCACCTAACCGCCATCGCATCCCTTTGCCTTGTAATGGTCATCGTATTAGCCGAGTCCATGGGCATGTTCCTAGCTGTCGGAAATATTGTTAGCCAAGATGTTTCAGAAGATGATATTACCCGAGGCCTGAGAGCTGATGGCCTCGGCACTCTGATCGGTGGTATTTTTAATACCTTTCCCTACACGTCATTTTCCCAAAATGTTGGCCTACTTTCAGTCACCGGCGTAAAATCTAAAGCTGTCACAGCCTTTGGCGGTTTGATTCTGTTTGGCCTAGGCTTGTTTCCTAAGGTCGCCCACGTGGTAGCCTCCGTCCCACAGTATGTGCTTGGTGGAGCTGGGCTTGTAATGTTCGGTATGGTGGCCGCTACGGGAATTCGAATTCTTGCGTCCATAGACTACGAAAAGCAAAGCCATAGCCTTCTTGTTGTGGCTGTATCATTAAGCATGGGGATGGTCCCGACCCTTTCACCTGGCTTTTTTCAATATTTCCCAGCTTGGAGCCATGGCTTGACACACAGCGGTATCGTGATCGGTTCCGTGGTAGCGGTTCTACTCAATCTTTTCTTCAATGGCAGGCTAAGTCGGGAGCAAAGCCTACACCTTGCAGCAGCTAATACTCATAGCCCTGAGTGATACACAGCTCGGGTTCGCCGCTCACTTTTACAGCTCCTGTCACGCCTTAGTTAACTAAGGCTTGCCTTGACACATGCCTCTCGGATATCTACTGATCTGCAATGCTAATTCGACAAACAAAGAACTGCGTCAGGGATGAGTTACCATAGACCCTAGCACCGATCTCTTATCACAATGCCACCGAGCTAGAATCGATTCTTAGTGGAAGTTAAGGAAGAAAAAGCAATATCCATTGCACACGTTTGTCCCTTTGAAGAGATAGAGCCGAAACTGTGGACTAAAGGTTACACCTTTCAAAAATAAGGTTTCTTCGATGAAAATTTCAAGATTATATTGTTTTGCTTTAGCGTCAAACTTGCTGATGAACTGCGGTGGAAAATCTAGCAGTGACAAGCCTGACATAGTTAACCCAGCAAAGTTAACACCCCCCCAAACGCCGACGCCGACTCCAAGCCCTACACCTGCGCCTGAACCGACGCCTGGACCGACACCTGGACCGACACCTGGACCGACGCCAAACCCTCCACCGATTCCATTCCCGACCCCAACAAGTCTTACGAGTATATCCTGGCATAGTATAGAGGAGCCATTAAGTACCTACCAAGCCTGGCCTAAAGCTTTGATCGATAGTGAAACAAACCTTATGTCTCATTTCGATCAGTTCGTAGATTCTGGATGGTTGGAAAGCCAAAATATCGCATCCGACCTAGCAGATAGGTACTTCCAGTCTTATTCGAAAATAGAAGGTCGTTTGGATAAAGATAAAGGCTCGGAGAAAGCCCAGGCACTAAGCAAAAAGGCGGCTGATCTCCTTGATCGCGTTGACAATGCCGCGGACAAGGCTCTTGAACACTTTGAAAATGCCCATGACCGCTCTTTGAAAAGTTACCAAACAGCCTGTAAGAGCCAGGTGTCAAAGATTAGCAAAGCGACTCGCAACCTCAAGAAAGTCTTTAGCCAAAAACTTCCAAGCGGCTTAGCTGCACAAGCCACAGCAGAAATCGAAACGTTAGCTGTTGAAACGGATGCTCTCGTTGGCGAGATTTGTTTAGAAGAGGCCGAGACGCTTTACCCTAGTTATCAAGAGAAAGTGAATAGATCACTAGCTCTTCTAGACAGGCAAAATGGAAAGGTAAAGGACTACCTAGATTCGTTAGACCTTAAGGCTAATGATATTGCCGCAAAGTTTTCTGCGTCCACCACCAAGGCCAAACAAGATCTCTCAAAAATCCAGGACATCAAGTTTGCCAAGATTTCTGATTCAAATTTCAGATCTCTGCTAAAAACCTCTTTTAACAAGTATATTCGCACATCTTTAGACCTATGGTACTGGAATAATTTCTGCTCTGCGGCCGGAGAGAGACGGAAAGTGAACCAAGCAGAAATTTGTGGTTCCGAGAAACTTCCAGTCGATCTTGAGCTGCGCACAGCCAGGCTCAATGCTCTCAAGGGCAATCTCCTGGATGTTACAGATAAAGAGTTTCAAACCCTTATCGAGAACACTTGGTTGCATCGCAGAACTATCAATGGTGGCCACTACCGAAGTTTACGAGACTCTAGCCAGAAAATTCTTGATCTGATTGGCGACGCTAAGACTAGAAGATCTTCTGCGCGAAGCCTTGCGGATACTCTCTGGCATATTAAAAGGGATAGTTTCTCTCCATTCTATGAAACAAGAAAAGATGAAAACCTGTACGATGCCAACTGGTACTTGAAGAGAGACAGTTACTCTCCATTCTATGAAACAAGAAAAGATGAAATCCTATACGATGCCAACTGGTACTTGAAAAGAGACAGTTACTCTCCATTCTATGAAACAAGAAAAGATGAAATCCTATACGATGCCAACTGGTACTTGAAAAGAGACAGTTACTCTCCATTCTATGAAACAAGAAAAGATGAAATCCTATACGATGCCAACTGGTACTTGAAAAGAGACAGTTACTCTCCATTCTATGAAACAAGAAAAGATGAAATCCTATACGATGCCAACTGGTACTTGAAAAGAGACAGTTACTCTCCATTCTATGAAACAAGAAAAGATGAAAATTTTTACGATTGCCTTGGTATCAAACAATCTCTTGACGAATGTAAAGCCATACTAGATAAATTCCGCGATACAAAGGAAGAGGTGACGAACAATATCAAGGACACGATCGATAGTGTTGAAGATGCTTTCGAAAATCATCCGGCATTAGACAATCTCCATTCGTCCATGTCACAGATTCTCGACAACGCCGAAAACTCGGTCGATGATATCGATGTTCCTGGAAAGCTCGGTGAGGGTCTTGAAAAATCTGCTGAGTTCGTGCTCCAAAGTGCTGAGAAGCCTCTTTTAAAAGATAATAAGCCTAACTGGGAAAATGTTTGGCTCAATACCTGGGGGTTTGACATTATCGTTTGGATCTCTCGTAAGTAGTGGTGTCTATTCGCTAGCGCCTTTCCTAGGAAGGGTGCTAGCCTGGTTAAATTTATTGATGGCGTAAAAGCAGAGATCGACCTCCCCAAGACAAACCTACTACTGATCGTCAAAATGGATAGAATAATCGAGATACCATGTCAGGTATGGTTTTTGGTTTAGATAGCTGCGGTATTCAGTGATTGTCTACAATCCTCGACTATTCTTACTCAATTCTACGGAATACGGTAGCTCGTAACGATCGAGAAGATCTTGAAGAGCTAAGCGAACAAACTGCTGCTCGCTGTATCCCAAAATTTGAGCATACTCTACAGCTTTCTGAGGGCTTACTGCTTTATTACCCTTTTCAATATCATTCAGATGAGATCTAGATATTCCTAGCTCACTAGCAAAATCGACCATGGTCATTTCTTCGCCCTCGCGAATAGAGCGAAGGAAGCTACCTAGAGTTAGTTGCTCTCCCGCAATTTTTTTGCAAGCTCTTTAGCGTATTACTTTTTGTACTCATGAGACGTCACCTTTTCTACTAAAATGAACTCGACAGTATTGTTCTGAATCGAATAAAGTCGACTCGACGCCTCAACCATTATTTTCATTAAAATCATACAACTAAGCAAAGAAACATCGTCCGATTCGGACGTGGTAGGCGATACGGTACAAAAAACCTCCATGATAACCGCAACCATCCCGGAGTAGCTAAGATAGATTATTATCATTTTTAATCAGTTCAATGATCTCGGACTTAGTGCCATAATCAAGATACACCCCCTTATCCGTATAGAGCTTGAACCCAAAAACACCTCTGCCTTCGTAAACCAGCTCTCTGACCTCTGCCCCAAGTGCCTCTAACTCTTCCCATAGTTCCCTCACCTTTTTAGGTTGCGAATGCTTCACCAACTCTGAGAGCTTTTCAGGAATTGCGATGGAAGGATCCAATAGCCTCTTGGCATAAAGTATTCTTAACTCTTTCTCCGGGTCGATGACCTCTGCTATGTTGGGATCGCAATTACACAGAGCGTCCATGATCTGATCAACTAAGACCTTACTATCAGTTAATCTTTCTAGATTCTGATTGTTAATTGCTTCACAGAATGATTTAGCCTCCTGGGCATCATATTTGAGAAAATGAAGTTTATCGTGATAAAACCAGTGAAAATTATACCAGAATTTAGAGGAGCAATCCGTACAATAAAATTCGAATCTTACCCGTCCTGCCTGTGTTTTCCCTGTGATTTTTTTAAAATCGATATTCACTCAAATTCCTTTCTACATAAAAAGTCCAATTAAATATCGCGCAGGTAACTTGAATACCCTACAGCCACATGAAGCTACCACCCCATTAGCCAACTTACCAGTGACCTCTAGCTCCTGTATTTCATGCCCGAATACACTCTGAGAACTAGATTTCACCAGTAATAAGAAATTCATGGGATACTATGTCCGAAAACTAGAATGGAAAAAGAACGAGCCCAAATGGAAGCTCCAATTTGTTTCATACCAATCAAAAAACTGTGCATCGTCAAAAGCAAAGAAGTCTAAGAAAGAGTGATATTCACAAAGGTCGATGGTCTGCGCTGGGCTTTCATCGATCCATGACAATCGAGGAACCTAGGAGCCGCGCGAATCAGCTCAATGCCCAATTAAAGATCAAAGCCCAAGTTTTCTCGCACAACCTGAGCTAGAATTCAGACAAATTTTGATAACTATCTGTATTTATGAAATTAATAAATGTAAAGTAATTGCTTTCTTTTCCGATAAGACTATTGTAAAGTAATTACTTGCCGGCATTTGGATAATGCGTTCCAGAGGTAAACTGTGAAAGTAGAGTTGACTAAGCAGGCACAAAAAGACTTAAGGAAAATTCCAGACTTTATTGCCGACCGATTTTACAAGTGGGTCTTGGATATCACGGAGCAAGGCACCCGAAATGTACGAAAAGTTCCCGGCTGGCATGATGAGCCTCTCAAAGGAGATCGAAAAGGACAGCGATCCATTCGCTTAAACCGATCTTATTGAGCGATTTATAAGGAAGACAAAACCAGCGGAAAAATCGAATTGATCGAAGTTTTAGAGATTAACAAACATAAATATTAGGATCTAAGAAAATGGCAAAAGATAATGTCGACGCTCTAGAGTTTCTAAAACGTAATCGTGGCCCTCTTTCTTTAGGACGAGCACTAAAAGCTGATCGACTTGCAAATGATCTGACCCAAGAAGGCTTGGCTACTAAAGTAGGCGTTACCAGACAAGCTATTTATGGCTTCGAGAGTGAGAGGGATTTCCCGAGCTATAAGACACTGAAAAAGATCGCTAAGGTTTTTAAAATGGACGAAGCCTCCTATGTGAGGCTCTTAGTACAAGACCTTATGAGAAAGAAAGGTATCGAAGGATACACTGTCGATGTCAAGAAAGACGCTGGCTAAACATTGAAAATGAAGATTACCGGCAAGGCCGAACAAATCTGGCTTTTGGGTACTGAAACGTAAACCCATCCACCCTTTTGTGGAAACTGTTTTACAGTGCCTCTAAAACTCAGTCTATTCGACAATTTTTCTACTCTCGTTCTTGAATTTGGTTTATCGATCCGTCCTAATCGCTAATACGAACTATCGATCAATGTTATCGGCTCGCTGGTTTCGTATTATAGTTTGAACCGGCATGGGTTTTCAGAACTCTTTCAGTTTTAGAATAAATCTAGTATTTACTTGTAACTATCCTACCGATCATTCTGCTCGATTAAGAAGGTTGATGTATTCAGCTAAAGATTTGTGCATAAGGCGCATCGACTTACGGCTATTTAGTACTTTACCCAAGAAAAAGCACCTTCCTGGCAGGCGACAATAAACTCTGCGAGCTGCCTGGTATTTACTGACTTAGCTCAGTGACCGCTTTGTTTTGCTTGTTTAAGCAGGCCTTCAGTTCCAGATATCCAGTTCTCCAAAACAACCTGAGTCCGCTTTTCGAACTCAGGCTCATCCGATAGTTCTTGAATCAAATTGTTCAAAGGACACCCAGACAAGATATGTTCGTCAAGATGCTCATCGATCAATCGCTTAAAGTTTTTCAGAATACCCTGAACTGGATCTTTATAGCTTGCGATCGGCTCTATCCAGCAACTGATGATCATACCAGCGAGAACTAAAGGACGAGCTGAGAGTCGTTAAAGCTATGTGCAATGAGTCTCGTCGACTCTACAACTCATCTCTTTTTCAGGTTCGACGTCACTACAAAGACAACGATTAAAGCTTATCTAACCTATCCAAAAAGTGGATAAGCTAATGCGAGAAACCCAACCCCATATCTATAAAAGACTCCCTTCTCAGCTTGCTCAGAATACGGAACGCAAATTACATCAAGACTACAACTCATTTTTTGGCCTTCTCAAACTAAAAAATGAAGGAAAGCACGATGCAAAGGTAAAACCACCAAAGTACAAAAAAGATAGAGGGCTTTTCTCGGTCTACTTTGGAACGAGAACCTTTGTTAGAAAAGGCGACAAGGTCCAGCTCACTGTATCGATTACATAAGCTACAAAAAAACGTGGAATAAAGGTTGTTAAGCAAGAGGAAAGTTATACCTCAAAATGAGATTCTCTAGCATTAGAAGGCGTACAGAAACACTCAGAGTACTTGGGAAAGAAGACTCGAAGAGGACTCGAAGAGGACTCTACAGTCCAGTACTGGTGTGGTTCTCAATGCCGATGTGAATGGAGCGATTAACATATTGAGGAAATTTAAGAAAAGTAAGCGTGAGTCAAAGCTTCTAGCAGAGATAACGTGTATAGGCCGTGTCTTCCGGAACTGGCATTTAGCTGTTGGCTAGCCCTGAAGCCTCCTCCTTTTAGGGGAGGTAATTGACTGAAGGCCACCTCTAAGATTCTGGCTCTCGTCTCTACTGGGTTTCGTAATATTCTAGGATTCTTAGTTGACATACTAATTAGCATGTAGACATACTAATTAGTATGCAAGTTAAAACTTTAAAAGATGAATATGTACTCGCTGATCCGAAGGGCAGAGCTCAAGTCTGGAAGCAAGAGGACTTTTGGAAGATGGCCTTTGACAAGGACAATCCAGCCAACAATCCCAAGATGGGCTACCTGATGAGTCAATTTTCATTCGAAACTGACTGGGACTCATGGGAAATGCACCCAAACGGCGATGAAGTAGTATTCTGCATATCAGGGCATATTAAATTTATTTTAGAGGTAGACGGTGAGCAAAGAGTGGTTGAACTCAAACCAGGTCAGTATATTGTCGTCCCACAAAACACCCGACATACCGCCAAAATTGCTGAACCATCATCAGCCCTATTTTTGACCTGGGGGTATGGTACAGAGAATCGAAAAATTGATGAGAACACGAGCGTTTGAAAGGAGTTAGTGAAAGAAGTGAACAAACATCCAAGCATTCACCGAACCTCTGCCTCACGAAAAAGGAGTTAAAAGTGAAAATAGCAATTGCGACAACCGTAAATGCTCCAATCAGGATGGTATGGGAAGCATGGACAACACGTGATTCCATAACCAAATAGAACTTTTCAACACCTGAGTGGTGTTGTCCCAAAAGCTGAAATAGACCTAAAAGGACTGCAGCATGAAGAAGAAAATATTAATTGCCATTCCAACTCTACTGTTTGTTGTGCTCGCTGGGCTATGGCTGAAAGGCAATGACATGCGTGAAATAAGCACTGAGATAGAAATAGCCGCTCCAGTAGAAAAAGTCTGGGAAATAGTAACCGATATTGAAGGGTGGCAGGAGTGGAGCCCGATAATCAACCAGTCCAATGGAACTGCCTCGTTAGGTTCAAAGCTAAGTATTACCATGTGTGGTGAGATCGGCGACAAAAGTAAGGCTGGACCGAAGTATGAACCTGTTATCACTGTTTTTGAAGAGCCCAGAAATCTTAGTTGGCGCGCAACCATGATGGCTGGGTTTGTATTCACAAATGGAAAGGTCATTGAGCTAGAAAAGACAGATTCTGGAACCCGGCTCGTTCATAAAGAAACGTTCAGTGGGTTGATGGTGCCCATGATGTGGGGACAGGTTCAAACTAATGTCCCAAAAATGCTGGACTCTATGAACCAAGCACTGAAAACCTTAGCAGAAAGCGGTTGAGATTTAATGGCACACGATGAGAAGCTAAACCAAAGAATCAGATAAGTCCTAAAAGGCAAAAGAGGTATCACAGAGCAGAATATGTTTGGGGGGCTCTGCTTTATGCACTATGGAAACATGATGTGTGGAGCAGACCTCAAACATGGCTTGTCGGTCAGGGTTGGTCCCGAAAAACATGAAGAAGTGTTAGAACTTAAACATGCTCGACCAATGGATATTACCGGAAAGCCAATGAAGGGATTGGTGTTTGTTGATCCCGATGGCTACAAAACCAAAGCGGCGCTTGCGAAGTGGATCGAACTAGGCCTGTCTTTTACAAAGACTCTGCCAAAGAAGCCTAAAAATAGTTGCGAATGATTGAAATGAGACAATTCAAACTAAACGTTCGCTAGTTCGACCGCGATATTTTATGGTTTGATGTCAAAGTGCAGAACGTTCTCCTTTACCCCCAGGGACTCGTACAGCTTAATAGCGGGATCATCACCATGGTCTGCTTGTACATAGATTACCCAAGCACCAACAGCACTGGCAATGAGGGTGTAAATTTTCGATAAGCCTTGTAGCCACTCCCTGACGGCAGCTTTCGCTCCTTACTGCCAAGTCATAAATATAGAGTTCACTGCGCTCCTGCTCAAACTTGCGTAGAACATAGGCCACAAGACCGCCGATCACCTCAGACTCTTTTTGTTCAACAAGAAAAATCACGTCTTCGTTACCAAGAAGAGTCCGGGCATACGTATCACTGGGCTGAGCACCTAGATATGTTTCGTTTTCATCAAATTCCTTGGCGAAGAGCGCTAAAAGCTGCCTATAAATCGGAAGATCTGATTCCGTGAGTCTTTGGATTTTGTTTTGTTTCATCTAGGCCTATCATTTGTTGCGGGTACCTCACCCTCATCCCCTCTATATTCGTATTCTTAATTGTACCAGTTGGGATCCTCCTTCTGACTTCTGTTTTGCTGCCAATTCTATCCCAACCCATTCGGTGTAAGTACGTAAGCCCGCTCCTCCGGAACCCCTGACATCATTTCTCTAAGATGAAAACTTAAGGTTTACAACACCTTGGCATGTTTGGCATTTCTTTTTCCAGGTTCGATTCCCGCCGCCTCCACCAAAAAAACGCCGGCCGAGACCCACAAGGGCTCCCGGCCTTAAACCATCCCGCACCATCTCAAGGCTCAAGTGAGCCCCATACCAATTATTTCTTCTGAGCCGTCTTCTTGCCTTTTGCCATCCAAGTTCCGCCAGCCTGCTCGCAAGAAGCAAAGTACTTGCTATGCTTTGACTTGGGCTTTGAACTTGCCGATGGAGCCTTTTTCGACTTAACACACATCTTCTTTTTGCTACCTTCGACGAAGTGGACTTTACCATCCACCTGGCAGCACCACTTTTTTGCAAAACCCGGACTGGCCACCAACGCGGTTGAAACAGCGAGGCTTGCGATGAAGGATTTGATAGTCATAGATGTATCCTCTTTCTAAGTTAGACTACTAGCTAGTAAGCAGCATCTATCCCACAGTAGCTAGGGTGATGGGATTTTCTTTTCCTGGGAGCAAACGAAAAACGCCGGCTAGGATTAGCCGGCGTTCGAAGACTCTATCTATCGGGGATGAGTCTCACGAGATGATTATTCACCCATGAAGGAAGAATCATCTTCGTAGTCCTCGTAACACTCTTTCTTAACATTCGCGCCGTTCACTTTGCGCGACTTGTCGGTTACGTTGGGAGCCTTGTGACAAGCGGTTGAGTCACCGTATTTATCGTCACAACAAGCCTCGAAAGTCATTTTGACTAGCTTTTCTTGCTTTGACGCCGCCTTTGCTGGTGCTTTCGTCACATCGGTGTTTCCGAGTCCAGTGACTGCGAAACCTAGGAAACCAATCGACACTAAAATTTTTGCACTTAACATGGGGGTCTTCTCCCTAAAAGGTTATGTCCCTTTCGTTATTGCAAAGACGGGGCCAAAGTTTTTTGCCCGACTCATGCCCTTTTTAGCCAACTACACGGTCACACTCCGTAGCAATATCCTGACGAGATGTAGCAGAATGATGCATAGGCAATCAGCAAGATCCTTGGCTCAATTCCTGCATTTTCAAGACGAGTTTGATAAAGGAGTCAAGATCATGAAATTGTTTCCATGGATTATAATCGCTTCCCTAGCTGGTATCTCTTGTACTAAAGAACGTCCTACAAATGTAGTAGTTCCCAGCGATATAGCTGGCCTTGAGGATGACGAGTCTTATGGGGTTTACACCTTCGAAGTGGTTGGTGGAGACGACTTTCGTCCGCCTTATTTAGAGTGTGTAGAAGATGTGCTTTTTGGTTCAGACATTAAGGACCATTGGGATGATAAGGATTACAAAGTCGGCAAATGCCCCACAGATATCACTCAGGTAGACAAAGCCGAGTATCGTTACGTAGGCTTCTGCGAACGACTCAAGTCTCACATCTACCGAGCGAGTGAAGACGCTGTTGAAAGCATCACCGTGGCAAGCCTCAAACGCTCCTGTGGCGCCTCTTAAAATCTTTCTAAGTAGTCATAAGCTATGGCTTGAAGTCCGTTGATTTCAAGCCATACCGCTCTAGAATCCGATAGATATCCGATCTAAACTTGCCTGATAGCCTTGCTGCTTCAGCAACATTACCCTTGGTATTCTTAAGGAGCATCGAGATGTAGTTCTTTTCGAACTCCTCCTTGGCCTCATCAAAATTGAAGATAAAAGGCGCTTCCACCGGGGCTTGATCATCTTGCTTCTTAGGTTTTCGTGAGCTAAGCCATGGCTCGAAATTGAGTCGGCCTCCCTTGGCCATGATTATGGCTCGCTCGATGGCATTTTGCAGCTCCCTGATATTGCCCGGCCAGTGGTAAGACTGAAGCAAGGCCATATCACTCTCGGTAAACTCTAAGGGCGGGATTCCATAACGCTTGCAAATAGATGTCGCAAAAAACTTCCCCAGTGGAGCAATATCATGCAAACGCTCCCTTAATGGTGGGATATGTATGGGCATCACAGACAAGCGGTAGTATAAATCCTCGCGAAAGCCACCGGATTCGATCTCTTGTTCAAGGTTGCGATGGGTCGCCGCAATAATTCTGGTGTCGGTCTTGATGCTTCGATCAGAGCCGATCGGCCGCACCTCCCCCTCTTGGAGGACCCGCAGGATTTTCACCTGCATTGCCAAAGGCATCTCCCCGATTTCATCAAGAAAGATGGTGCCTCCAGCACAAAGCTCAAACAAGCCCTTCTTATCGGTCTTAGCATCGGTAAAGGCTCCCTTTTTGAAGCCAAAAAGTTCGCTCTCCAGTAAGTTTTCCGGAATCGCTCCACAGTTGATAGCCTCGAAACGACCGCCCTTCCTCTTGGAAGCAGCGTGGATAGCCTTGGCGACTAACTCCTTACCAGTTCCTGATTCACCCAGAATGAGAATACTGGTGTCGAAGGCCTGGATTTGATGGATCTGAGCGATAAGTTCTTTAATGCGATCGCTTTCCCCGATAATCCCGAGGTGATCGAAATCTGCATTGATCTGGCTGATGTCTTCTCGAAAGAGTCGGTCGCGAACCGCAGCCACCAACGAGCCTGGATCAGTGGTTTTCTCTAGAAAGGAATAGGCTCCCGCTTCCATGGAGCCAACGGCCAGCGGCACCGTGGACCGAGACGTTACGACGATGATCTTGGCGAAAGGCTGCTTTTCTTGAATCAGTGGCAGAAGATCAAGGCCGCTACTTTGATCGAGGAAGATATCGAGTAAAACTCCATCGTACTTGCTTTCTTCAAGGGTTGCAGGCACTTCAGAGAGCTTCCCCACCGAGTCGCACTCAAAGCCCTCAAAACTCAGGAAGTTTTTCATTATCGATACAAAATCAACATCATCATCAATAATCAGTAACTTTGCCTTATTCATACCTACCTATGTGTCATCGTTAACCCGCTGCCAATACTGTCTTTCAATTGTTCAATGAAATCAATTTGTTTTTTCATCTGGTCGGGGCTCGGCAAGTCTTGCATGGCATGCTCTTCCAGCTCTTCAAAGTAGCCTTCTAGGATGGGATAACCGTAGTGGCTGCAACTACCGCGAACCTGGTGGGAGATGGTTCGAATGGTGGTCCAATCCTGCTCCACAAGGGATGTGTGGAGGCGATTTACCTTATCTTCTAGGCCTTTGGCGTACTGCTCAAGCAGGGGCGCCACGCGGGGGTCATCTTGATAGTCTGAGAGAATCACCTGCTGATCCTGATCAAGTTTCACTTGGCAGTGTTTCTGAATCATTTTAAACAACCTTTCAAAGTTTACCGGTTTCGAAAGATAGTCATCACATTGAGCTGCCAGACATCGCTCGCGCTCACCTTTCATGGCATTGGCTGTAACAGCTAGAATCGGGCCAGGAAAGCCCCGCTTTCGAATTTCTCGCGTGGTTTCGTAGCCATTGATTTCTGGTAATTGAATATCCATCAGAATCAAGTCGAAGGCTTCTGATGGAAAGAGTTCGATAGCATCCTTGCCAGAGGTTGCGATGCTAACTCTGCCGTGGGCAGCCTCTAAGAAGCGCCGAAAAATTTCCTGATTGTCGTCGCCATCTTCCACCACAAGAATGCGCAGACCCGCAAGATTTACCTTTTCTGGCTTATTCTTCTCATTGAATTTTAGCAAGATTTTGTCAGAAGGGTTATATAGCCAGTGCTTAAGATTAGAAATATATCTGGAGTGTCAGCCGATGCTAAATCAGGCAAAGAAATTAGTAGATTGTGCTCTGTAGTTTGGTTGAGCTCTGAGTTGAGGCGTTGATAACTTGTTAGTATGAAATATTTTGTTTCTAATTTAACGACTTTACTTTCGTTAAACTTATCAGAAACTACATGACTATCAATATCACTGTCGTCGGTATAATGGCTCACCTGCCAGTGTCCGGAATCCAGAATGACAGCAGATTGATGACACATTCCCCCCAGACCCAAAATTTTTCATCAATCAGTGTAAATAATGTGTCTTCAAAGACATCACATTGAATCTTAGAATAAATTGAACTCCCGAATCCCCACTTTCCGTTTTGTATCGCGTACTAGAAAGTCGATATCCCCATCGGATGCAAGTAGAGCTAGATTACTGCGACCAAATGGCTTCGCTTGTATATATCGCCGGGTTGCGGAACTTGGAGATGGAGAAATAATTTGTTGAGTATCTCCACCGATTGAGGTGACGATAATCGCACCAACGTTGTCAGTGAGTATAAGCTGATCGAAGCGTAGATCAGCAGTTAGAATCTTGTTGAAGGCATGGGCCTGGAAAGGCCCCTTGGCAAGCTTAAAAGCTATAGCTTTGTGATTCGGCCTAACACTAAATTAGCATCTTGTAACGCATTTACGATGTCCATCCGAGTCATCGACAGACTAGGAGAAACGGCAATCGCAACATCTGAACCTACCACACGATAACTGTTCTTGAATACAGAGCTGCCAGAAGGAAAGGCTGCCAGATTCTTAATCAAAGCCTTAAGGCTGCTACCATCCTGAGGAAGATTATTCCCACCTAGGATGATCTCGTACTTGACTCCCGCTTCTAACGCATTCTCCTGGCTTTCACCACCTTCGCCTTCGTCGCCATCCTCGTCACCGTTGCCGCTCTCCTGATCAAGTATGGGCTCAGCGGTGTAGTTCCATGTGATTGGCAGTTCTGATTCATAGACAGCTTTTCGTTTTAGCTCGTCATACTGACGATTAAACTCTGTCACAACATGGGGAACGCGGACGAGATAGTAATTTTCGAAGTTTTTGGTGAAGCCAGAAGAGGATAGATTTCCGGCTCCTGTAAAGACACTACCCTTATATCCCTGGTATGGTTCTTTGTATTCGAAGATGATGAACTTGTGGTGGAATAGCAAGCCTTCCATGTGGTTTGCTTCAAAGAATTTAACTTCTGCGCCATTGGCGACTAGGTTGCTATAAATAGGGCCGTACTGATCGGGACCAAACTTGTTTCGCCAACACTTATCTGCTTCTTCCTCCGTTTTTCCCCAAAAGCATTTTTTTGTGAAATCCGATGGTGCGAAGTATCGATTATTGAGTTCATCAACTATTGGGTTCTGTCGCGAGTAGGTAATTCGAGACCAGGCTAGTTCATCATCCAGCAAAAGTTCTACGCTGAAAGATTCGTCCTCTATGAGTCTTTTTTTCAAGGCTGCTATTAATTTTGCTTCTGTTAAATAGTGTGCAGCAATGCGAACTTTACTGGATCTGGCGACTTCATCTTGTAGAGTTTCTGCTAAAACTTCTTCATCATCATAGCCGCTAACGCCTGAGATTGGCACAAAGAAGTTCATAAAGCTCACGTCGGCCATCCTCACTGAATTGATGCCTCGGTTGACACGGCATTGGTTCATCATATAGTACCAGTTACCTAGGTTCTTCATGGACTCAACTGTTATAGTGTCACGAAGGCAAATATGATCTTGAGCGGCCCAATGAGATTTAGGTAGCGTCACAAAATTCCAGTTCTCTTGGTGGCCCCACATTCCATCTGAAATATTTCCACTTTGGAAGCTAAACCTTACCTTACCGCTTAGCTCTTGGTGCTCAGGATTATTCAATTCGACGACAATACTTTTCATGTGAGCGAGTCGACCCTTTCGACTATAGCCTACCAAAGTCACAAGGTCTTCTTCCACTGGGCACTCAGAAAGATTCGTGTAAGGCTTGCTTGTCACTTTTGGGCTGTTTATGAAAACCTTGACATTCGCTCCGCGAATAGCAGCATCACAAAGTGCAGAAGAAAAGTCAGAATCACTGAAAGACATCGACGTAACAAAGACTGAATCCCCAGCAAGTGCCTGGTTTATCCATTGAAAGGCTCGAACATAGGGGCTATCTTTGGTGCGAAGATCGTTTTCGGCAGCAGGTAAGACAGACGCTTGTTTATCACTTCGAGAGCATGAGGTGTTAGCAGCAATCGTCTTACGAAACCCTCCCCCAACGGTTGGTATTCCCTTGTCGAGATCCACATCCGTACTCGGCAAATCGCTCAACTTCATACCAAAAAAATCCTCAACACGCTCGTCAAGAGCAGGATCGCGGTAGGATACAAACTGTTTTTCGGGGCATGTTGGGTTGGTGAAAAGTACCTCGTAATCGCTAGTTTGCCACTGATAATCGCTAGCAAGAGAGAGAGCTGGGATCGCCCAATAGAGGATGAGCATTGCATAGTTAGGCCGCATGTTTACTCCATATGACATAGTTTCAAGTTGCGCGGTCGGGCACTCTGGCTCAAACGGAGCTGTTAGTCAAGTTTAATATAAAGGTTTAGTAAAATATTAAATAATTTAATTTGATTATTATGTATTTCTAAGTTTCTGTTAATAGTGGTTTGGGCTGAAATAGGATATCGAGAGAAATCCATGTAATCCTGTACGAGCTTCGATCGAACTGTAGAAACTTGTCTTTCAGGTCTCCTTAGGGGTCACGAACTTATTGGCAAGTCTTGCCTTGACTCGTGGCGCTCTATGGGTATGTCAATGATGAAGCGAAAGTCGTAGAAGCCAGGGCTTTATCCTCGGCTAGTTTTTTCACCAGCTTCCTGTCTTTTTGTGGCCCTGATAATCTGTTCATCGGCAAACTTTGATTGCTTCATTTGAGTCTCCTATCTATGTCTTATCGGTTCTGAGACTCAACTTTTCAATGGTACGTCTTTTGGAGTTAATGTCGCTGCTCTGTAACAATGAGGTTCATAGCTAGTTTGTCGTACATGCTGTCGTGACATGATTTTGTTGACTTAGTTACATTCTTCGAATGAATCTTTTTGCAAACCAATTTTATATAAGGTATTTCTTTATTTTAATAGCTAGCTTCAGAGCCTGCATAAAAAATCAATAAAAGGCGATAGTATGAAACCCCTATTGATAAAATTTCTATTATCAGCCTTTACATTTGGCTGTATTGAAGCTTCTAATTCTCACAATCTGAGTCAATTAGAATGCGGCGCCGGCTTCCAAGAAGGACAACATTACATAAAGGTCTTATCTCCTAATTCGGAGGATCTATCGAGTAAGGAGTTGGAAATCATCGATCCGGCTTCAGGCCGACGACTAGAAGACAAGCAAATGACAGAGCATGCCTGTCTAATGGCTTCAAAAAAAGACTTGATCATCCGAAATCGGCTTAATCCTTGGGCAATCAGACTGGAAAGTGGAGACCCCCCCAAGAAACTGCTGATGAAAATCACTGAGGAAAGTGGATTACAACTTCGATGCCCTGAACCCCCCACTGTTAATGGTGGTTTCACCACTCAGGACTTGCTGAACACGGATAATCTAAACCGCGACGACAATATTTTGCTTCACTACAAAACTATATCTCCAAATTCTAATTCCTCTTCATTAACTCTTACGCTAGACCAAAGTCACAGTAAAAGACTTGTAGATCAATATGAGCACCCTCAACAGCTGATCATTGAGGTTAAAGCCCATGACTTATTGTTGGGAACTGTTAAGAAAAACTCATGTACAATCCAATTGGATACCCAAATTCCCATTCCCCAAATCACCTACGAGCAGGGTGAACTAGTAAATTTTCGCGGAGCTAAGTTTCACAAAATAAATCAAGCTGAATCATTAACTATCGTTGATGGGAGCGTAAAGGGAATTGATGACATCAAATCAATCGAATTTTGCGCTGAGACATTTCTTACAGCAGATCAACTTAAGTTAGCTCAAGATAAGGCTATGGCAGACCCTACTTGTGAACAAGACAAGATCCAGAAAACGAGTGCCTTCAATCCGCAATTTGCTTTAAGAAAAGAAGGGTATTGGCTTATCCGGTATCGAGCGATTGACCAGGCCAAAAATATTTCAAGCTGGCAAAAACCTTATTCACTCCTGTTTGAACAAAGTATCCAGTTCGAAAGGTTATCAAAATTTAGAGATCAGCATCGCATTAATGGCTCTCTTGTTAGCCATAAGGGACCGCTCCAACTGATACAAGACACAGTCTTTGCATTTAATATTCTCGACAATGAACTACCCACTGACTTTGAGAAAGAGCGCGCGAAGCAGATACTATTAGAAGCAAGTTTACACATCTACAGCAAGATGCCTGAATATGTGGAGTTGCATAATGAAAAAGTTTCCCCATGTATTGGCAAACTCAACTTAAGTCCCGATGGTGGGACTCTGATAAGTCAGACTGGAGATGGGTTTCTATTGAGGTGGGATGTTCGTACAGGTTTACCACTAGGTGAACCTGTTAGCATTTTTGGCTCTAATAGAAGTGTCATTGAGCCCGAATGGATGTGTTCCTCTCTACCAAAAGCAGCCATTAGCCCAGACAATAGACTAATCGCTTTCAGAATTAGTGGAAAATTTGCTCTATGGGACCTAAATAGATTTCATGCTATCACTCCTGCCCACCCCTGGAAAGATATCGAAGGCCATCAAATAAGCTTTTTACCAGATAGTAAAACCTTGATAAGCCTCGGTCCTTTTAGAGACACAGTCGAAATACTAAGCCTAGAAAGCCAGGAGCTAACTCCTATTAGCCTAGGCATCCATGAAGAAAATTTAAGCATAATTTACCCCCACCTAATTGATCCTGATACATTGATGATAGTCCACAATGATGGCAGAATATTCTATTGGAATACGAAAACACATAAGTTGTTTGAAGATAGTCAAAAGCTACCTGGCTCAGGAACCTTTGGCATGATTCAATCAGTTCTAATAAGATCATCTAAAAAGACCGCACTCATTTCATCTAAAGATAGGACCTGGGAGTTCCCTTTACCTGGAAATGAAGATCCCTTAAGAACTTTTAAGCAATTTGTGACCTTAGACCAGCATGCTACAAATAGCAGCGAGACGATGCTTGCTGGAGTCAACGAGAATAACAAAATCGAACTCCGTCGCCTCCACAACGAGAGCCTCGTTGGACCAACGCTTAACCAACCACATCTAGATGTAGAAGAAATTCTTTTTGATAACAATGCTGAAACAATGTTTTTACGAGGAGATCGAAATCAACTTTCTTTTTGGAAAAAACCTCCTCAATTAGGGAACACTGTAAATAACGATCTGAAGTTTTATCATCCGCTTGACTACACGGAAATGGTAGTTAGTAAGAAAGGCGATCGTCTATATACGAGTAATACCCTAGGACAGATATATAAATGGAACCCGCAAACGCGTGAACTTTTAGAAACAATCGAAATTCCTGGATGCAAGAGCATTGTAAAAGGCCTCGCTATTAGTCCGGATGGTCGAAAATTGGCTTTTGGTTGTTACCAAATCGGTAAGGTATGGGTAGCTGATATAAGTGGCAAAGTTAATTTTGAAGTTCTTTTAGAAGGCTTTCAAAGTGATGTTCATGCTCTCGCATTTATGGACGATCAGACTCTACTAGTTGGTGGAGACAATCTTGAGATATGGAAAATAGTACCTGAAAAAAGATTTAAACGAAAAATAGATGAGTTCAAGGCAATGAAGTTTGCGCTCTTTGAAAATGGTAGCAAGATTGTGGGCCACAATCGGGCTGATATCGCCCTCTGGGACTTAAGTAACCCTTTAAAGGGGGCAAGCAGCTTTAAAGGCATAGCTAAAGACGCACACGCAGTAGCTATTGGAGAAAGACATGGCTTGTTTGCCTTAGGTAAGGTTAGCGCCCCTGGAAGAGAAGGTCATATCTACCTATATTCCATCGAAAGTGGAAAATCAGAAGGAATTATTGAAGGCCATCAGGATGCAATTAGTGACTTACTATTTCTCGACAATGGTCTATTAGTTTCAGCCAGCTATGATAGCACTATTAAGGTTTGGAATGTGAAGAACCGACTAGAATTATTTAAGTTTGACAAACATTCAGACTATGTAACTGATTTGTACCCAGACCCTATTGACCCGCTTGGATTCTATTCAGCATCTTGGGATGGCACTGTACGTCGTTGGTCTTTAGATGCCAGAGAAATTTTGAACCAAATTTGTCAGAGAATCGTTCCCTATCTGAATCGAGACTTAGAATTCATGGAAGTTGCTAAAGAGACCTGTGAATGAAAATGTGAATTCTAGGCAAGGGGCTTTATTGAGCTAAGACAGTCTTCGCGAATTGATGAACAAAGTCTTCAAGAGCGCCAACTTAAATTCAAAATCATCGAGATTTCCTCTTCCCTCAGAAGATCCATCAAACCGAGGTTAACCCATTCTTAAACTCAACTTTCGGTTGGTTCGTAAGCGGTAGCAATCACACCGCATTGTAACTCCGGCCTCCCTCTTCTACTTTTGCGGCGGAGGCATGACCAAAGACTACCTTTATCTCACGGGATTCAAAGATATCGTGAGCAAGGTCGAAGCTGGCGTTCCCATTCAGAATCTACTCTTGGGTAAAACCTCGCTAGACTATCTTGACCTACTCAATGAACTGGTCGAGCGCAAGGTGCTCCATGCCCCACGCCATATTGCAGATTTCTTGAAAACACCGAAAGCCAGCTCCCCGGTCTTAGACTTTGTCATCCGAGGCATCTGCGCCTAGATCAGTAGCTCCATCACGCCATATAATCGTGATGGAGCCTATGCATTCTAATCAATATCAATTCCTAGACCTATTTCACTGGTAAATCTTGCTGGATGTGCTATCCGCATCAACCGAACCGTGTTTTAGGCCTTGAGGTTAAAGTATTAAATGAAGATTCTAGCTACCATTCTTATCCTGCTCGCCTCCCCTATCTGGGCGCAAAATGCTCCCCAAGCAGGTAGCAATGGCTCGACGATTCCCAGTAAATCGCCCCGGCAATCCATTCAGGTCTTCTTGCAAGCTATGAAGAATGGCGACTATGCAACCGCAGAGCTTTACGCCGAGTTGCCCCGTGTCAGCCGCAAGCAACGGCAAGCCAGCCTCGACCGGGCCTATGAGGTGATCGATCAGATCTTTCGCCTGAATACCTTAAACCTCTCCCCGGAGCCAGAAGGCTATCGCAACGACGAACTGCCCTTTGATATGGAGCTGTTATTTCATTGGCAGCAAGATGAACAAAGCTTGAGCTTCTTTCTGCGCCGCAAAGAAGTCAAAGACGGTGGTCAGAAGACCATGGTGTGGCAAATTGATCGCTCCTCTCTGCAATCGATGAGCAAGACCAAGTTCAACCAAAACGGTTATGATCTGGCTAGCCACGTTCCCGACTCTCTTAAAATCAAAGTCTTTCGCTTGCAAATTTGGCAATGGCTG
This sequence comes from Pseudobacteriovorax antillogorgiicola, assembly GCF_900177345.1. NCBI lineage: Bacteria > Pseudomonadati > Bdellovibrionota > Oligoflexia > Oligoflexales > Pseudobacteriovoracaceae > Pseudobacteriovorax > Pseudobacteriovorax antillogorgiicola. The sequence goes on along the minus strand of NZ_FWZT01000008.1, from coordinate 219,992 downwards.
GGATTGGCTGTTGGTATCGTCCTGGCATTTGGTATGTCTTGGGTGTTGCGGAAGCTCTTTATTCGCATCCTGCGATCGGCTTTATCCGTGCTTCATGCCGACGAGGGCTTTACCTTGGCAAAGCGCATGGCCAACCCGTTCCAGATCTATAGTATTGTTGCCATATTTGGTCTACTCACCTACAGCTTAGCTTTAGACTTTCGCAGTCGCGAGATGGTCAGCATCGTTGAACGCGCCGTGCAGATGATCTGTTCGGTTTGGGCTCTTTTCGTAATCAATGATGGAATATTTATTCTACTCGCCAAAAAACTCGAAGAGGATGGCAAGCCATCCGTAGCAGCCATCCTTCCTATTTCAAGGCGTAGCATCTCCATTATTATCGCCGTCCTTGGTGGCTTATTTTTCTTGCAAAACCTAGGCTATGACATCACCGCCCTGATCACGGGTCTTGGGATTGGTGGTATTGCCATTGCCCTAGCTGGCCAGAAAACAGTGGAAAACTTGCTAGGGGGCTTTATGATCATCATCGATCAACCCATTCGTGTGGGCGACTATGGTCGCTATGGGGATACCTGGGGCACCGTAGAAACCATCGGCTTGCGGAGCACCCGTGTCCGCACCCTAGACCGCACCTTGGTCACCATTCCTAATGCTGACTTCTCTCAAATGAATATCGAAAATTATGCGGAACGGGATCAGATTCGTCTTCATGCCATTCTTGGAGTTCGTCATGAGACAAGCCCCGATCAGCTTCGCTATCTCTTAGCTGAGATCAAACGTCTCTTGGTAGCCCATCAACGCATTGATAACGATCCCGCTCGGGTTCGATTTGTTGGGTTCGGTGCCAGCTCCTTAGATATCGAAATCTTCGCCTATGCGAAGACCTCAATATGGCCTGAATTCCTCTCCATCCGCGAAGATGTCTACTTGGACATCCTAAAACTAGTGCGAGAAAGCGGTACCAGTTTCGCTTATCCATCCCAAACCATCTACTGGGAAAAAGGCCAGGGCATCAACCAAGCTGCTACCGAACGAGTGGAAGAAGTAGTTCATCAATGGCGGGAGAACAAGGAGATGCCATTCCCAGATATTCCTGAAGATGTAATCACCACTTGGACGGACACCCGCGACTACCCAAATCTTGACTCATGGATTCACAAGCTACCGCCACGTCCTTAATCAGATGGCTCAATGCTTGCAGTCAGTTCACTTTAGCGGATGATATTCCAACCCTAGACTGCTAAGATCGTAGCCATGCCAAGGAGCAAGTATAGACTGGGTCTAGAACACTATAGGAGCTGGTATTTTGGATTTCTTAAATGACGGAATCAAAGTCTTCGTAATCTTGTGGGCATTGATAGATCCGGTGGGCACAATTCCTGTTTTTTTGGCGGTCAGCAAGCAGCACCCACCGACCGATTTTAGCAGGCTTGCCTTTCGCGCTGTTTGCATTGCTTGGCTGGTTTTAATTTTCTTTATGACAACGGGAGAGTTCATTCTCAATGCCATGGAAATTCCCTTGTCCGCATTTCAAGTTTCTGGTGGCATCATCCTCTTTTTGTTTGCCTTGACGATGATTTTTGGCGAGAGCAAGCCCGAGGAGGAAGTTAATATGGCTAAGTCCTTTAAAGATACATCGGTCTTCCCTCTGGCCATGCCTTCTATAGCCTCGCCCGGGGCTATCATGGGTATCGTCTTGCTTACCGAAAAGCGCAGCGCTAGTTTCGAAGCCCAGCTGATGGTGGCAGCATTGATGACCGTGATCTTGCTGATCACCTTTGTTTTACTTTACTCATCAAAATATATCGATCGTCTCATAGGAGATTCTGGAGCAAGTTTACTAAGCCGTGTGATGGGACTCATCATCTGCGCCATTGCCGTGAAGTATGTCCTTGATGGCATCAAACTCTATTTCCAGTTGTAGAAACTAAAATCCGGAGGTTCCGATGACAAGCTTAGTAACCAACTCTGACTCCATTCAGAAAATCCTAGGCAAAGCGCTTTATTTCGAACAAGAGGGCCGCAATGTGCTGGCCCTAAGGCACGTAGAATTGGACGAAGACGGCCTCGATTCACGAGGGGTCGTGTACATTATCGAAGGGGATAGCATCCAACGCTTGGAGCAAGCGGGGGGCTCAATTAGAGACTTAAGCTTGGATGCCATTTCAAAAGATATCGATCTGTTCTTCGAACGGCTTCGCCATATTCTGGATAGCTATATCGACGAAATTGATGAGCTGGAAGATGCATTGTTTGAACTCAGCATTCCACGGCACTTCTTGAATACTTGGTTTCGTTTGAAGAAGGATATCGCCCTCATCGATCGGGCTTTCACCCGCAATGCCGCCGTGATTAACCAGTTTTTACACGATCATCACGGCAACCCCGCTCTGGCTGGAATGAGCGAAATACTAAGTATTGTAGGTAGCGACCGCAAAAACTCAGCCTCAGAGATCGTAAGACTTGAAGCCTTATTCAATTATTACAACTCTATCAAATCCGAGAGGATGAACAACAACGTCTATCTGCTAGCAATTATTTCGGGAGTTTTCTTACCCCTGAATCTCGTTGTTGGCTTTTTTGGAATGAACACTGAGAACCTGTTCTATAGTGGCAACCCTCACGGTACGCAAAATGTCGTTTACCTTCTTTCAGGTTTATTTTTTCTGCTGATTTTAGGTGTGCCGACACTCAAATTAATTGACAATTTGATACTCGACAAGATATTTGGTCGCTATAATATGTATCGATCCATTCGTCGCCAGCTTGATTCTATCAAGAAGACGATTGAGAATCGTGTTTTACCAGATCAAACTTAGAGGAGAGCCCGTCTGTGGCCATTCAAGTTTCGTGGCGTTGGGACCGGATTTCGAGCCGCCACCTCGAAATGATGTACGGCATGAGTATCGCCCTGTTTGCGGCGCTGCTAGCAGTGGTTGACATGCAGTCAGGAGCTGTGGATACCGAAGAGATCAAACTGGTTGTGGGTCAGAACAATGCCTACCAATGGTACCAGGCTAAGAGTATCAAGGCTTCTTTGACGAAGAGCCAAGTCGAGATGATTCGCCTTATGGCCCATCAGGAGCCTGACCGAGAAGCCGTCCAAAAAAAGCTTGAGGCTCTAGAAGGCAAGCTTCAGGAATATCGCGCCGAACAGAACGAGATCCTAGTGGGATCGGCGAATCTTGCTCCGGAGCAGTGGGTACAGAAGGTTGATGGGGTGCTCGGTAAGGTCGTTGGGGCCAACGAGTACCAAAACAAGCTTGAGGCTGTAGCCATCAAAGGTGAAACCTTCGATCGTTCAATCTTGTGGTTGCAACTCAGTATGGTTCTTGGAGCCTTGGGCCTACTGATGTCACGGGTTCCCACCAAGATTGTCCTACTTATTGCCACTCTATTCTGCGGCCTTGCTGGAGCGTTCTACGGTTACCAGGGCACCTTGCTATAAACCCTATGCCTTGCCACTTTCGGCAGGGCTTAACATTTTTATCAATCGATAGAGGAATCCATGACTGGCGAAAGCACTCGCAAAGTATCCATGACCCTTTTTCAAAAATTGGTTCTCACCTTTGACAAGGTCCAAGTCGAACCATCTCCAGATCATCCAGAGTACTTTTCTGAGGTGCACTTATATGAATACCCACACAACCTGGAGGCCCAGCATCGCCTCCGTTTCCACGTGGCGCAGAAAACGACGTCCACCACATGGAGCCTCATCTATCACAATGCTAATGGCCTTCTCCGCAAGCGCGACCTAAAGTTTATCAAAGGCCGCAATGCTCCGGTGCGAAACGAAAAAATTCTTGATTTCTATAGTAAGGCTAAGGCGGACTACCAGAAAGATTATCCCGCTATTATTGAGGTCCTGGAGCAAAGCGAGCTGAGGAAAAAGCAGGAGCAAGAACTGCAAGAGCGGCTCGATAGAATTGCTCCTGATGCGGAAGGCATCGAGGCTCGCTTGAGTCGTGGTCGACTCTGCATTGAGATCGACACGAGCCATGGGGACCTGCTTGATAGAGTACTAGCGATCCTGGAGCAGGAGGTTTGAAATAGGCGGGTTCAATTTTCTTGATCCTCATTATCGTGATGGTGATGGTAGATCAAGCTCCAGCGATCCGACCGTTGCCAAAGATCCTCAAATTCCTTATAGCTTAATTCATCATAAGCATCTTGGCCGGAGTGCACGTATATCAACTCACGACTCTCGTTGACCCCAACGACAACAGCATAGTGCCATTTCTTCCAGAAAAATGGACCTACCTCCAGCAAGACAATGGCAGGGTTTTCAGACTTTAGATTGTCCGTAATCTCGCCTAATCCACTCGCTCTTGTAAAATTTAATCCAAGACGACGAGAGACGCTATACATGTCGATCGTCAATGCCCCCTTTCGTGAAGGGGTAATCATGAGAGGTGCAAGCTCTTCTTGACTAACTGATTTTCCAAAATATTGAGCCACCATTGCTACCGTGGCAGGTCCACAGTAGTCGCTCTCTTGAGCCACAAACGGAACCGGAAGGATAACTGAATTCTCGACTAGCTCAGGATCTAGGGTTTTGGATCGGTGAGAGCAGCCACTCAGCCAGAAGACATGTAGGCAAAGAAATATAAGAAACCGAAGCATCACTGATCCTATTTACTTAATATGACATCTGATGAAAACGGCAAGCAAGGCTCACAATGCAACCACCATCACTTTGAATAGAACCTTCCCTGCCGATTCCCATGCTATTGCAGTAGGATTATAGAAGTATCAATAAGATCCCTAGAAGAATCGCCGTCGTCACACTCATCACCACTGTATCTTGCCCGGCTGGAACTTCTTCCATGGACTTTTCTTCTAGTTCGGATAGTTCTTCCGGCGACAAATACCTTACCCTTTGCTTCGCTTCCTTCGCGCTCACACCCGAATCAACAAGGTATTCAACGACCCGATCCTTGGTTTGATCGGGAACTCCATTTGTCTTTGCCATTCCTAGCGGGGAAAATAAAACAAAGCAAGATAGGCTGGTTGCTATTATTTTTCGTTTTATATCTACGACCATCAGGAGATCTCCTTTTCTAAAAGGTTATAACCTATTGGAACAACGCCCGATGAGCTTCGTTTATCACGATCAAAGTCGACGCTGCTCCAACCAACACCAAGCTGCATTGCAAACTACGAACCAATCCAACTGAAACTCACCAGAACTTTTTTATTCGCGACCAAATTGCAGATTTAGTCAGACTGAATGGTTACCAAATACCAATGGCTGGAATCAACGAACCTTGCTAACAATGTGCTTCCACCTGCCTTCCATGAAAATCTGAGTTATTAGTAGTGCCCCTCCTACATCACCTGTAGGGCAAAACCTTCAGGGCGATTGACAAGCCCTCAACTAAGTCTTTTTGACTATATGAGAGTTATACCTTCAAAAACGCGGCATTGAGGTAAAGCCGACACGGCGTCGTTGACTTCAATTCCAAATGAACATAACATTTCGGGTAGGAGATCAATGTGAAAACTTTACCCCAAAAAATCGCATCTGGAATCGTGTTGCTTTGCTTCCTAAGCGTTCAGCTATTGACAGTCGCTAACATGCTGTCTCCTTGTCGATGTGCTGATAGCCGGGTTGATCACAGCCACTGCGAAACTATGAAGTCTTCGGAAGGTGCAACATCTGAATCCAAGATATATCCGTGCAATTGCTTCATAGAACATCGAAGGTTTTCGAGCTCCATGATCACCTATGATTTTTCAAAGCCTTGGGCCGATAAAGAAAGCCTTGATTACTCATTGTTAACCCAAGAGAACACCCCCTATTCTTGCCAATCAGGAAGCCTAGCCTTTGCTCCTGACCCCCCTTATCCAAAAGTGTAACCTCCTACAAACAATCGAAAATAAAAACTAAACGAACTTCATTCTAATATCGCAATGCCGGCTTGCAGGAAACCAGGTTTTCAGGTCCTGGAGGCGCAAGTATTCAACTCATATTGACGTTTTTTAGGAGGTTTTGTAATGAGGTATGTTTTATGTTCTACTCTATTGCTTTCCATAGCAGCTAGCTCTTGTGGTGAAAGTGATAGCGAGACAAGTGCAGACAACCAAACGGCTGTTTCTGTTGAATTTGCAGCAGTGGCCGGAACCGAATCAATCAGTTGTGAAACCAGCTTAACAGGACTAGGAAGCAACCAAGATTCTGCTACCCTTGCTGACTTTCGCTTTTACATCCATGATATCGTATTCACCAAAGACGACGGCTCCAGTATCTCTCTCACACTAGATGAAAATGATTGGCAGACAGATAACTTAGCCCTACTAGATTTTCAAGATAAATCAGACTCTTGCTCCGGAGACGAGAAAGATACCCATAAAGAGGTAACGGGAACTGTGTCCGATACGACTGGGATTTCAGGCATTTCCTTCACCCTAGGAGTTCCAGAAGATCTAAATCACCAAGATCAGTCAAGTGCCAGCACTCCACTCAATATCGTAAGTCTATTTTGGTCTTGGAACTCCGGTTACAAATTCCTAAGAGCCGACGTAACTCCTAGTAATGGAATTACGCGGCCAAGCGACAGCACTTTTTCAGGCACAACATTCAATATTCACATTGGTAGCACCGCTTGCACTGGCGACGCCACAGCAGGTGAGGACGTGACATGCACCAATAGCAATCGTGCTCAAATTGCATTGAGCGATTTTGAGCTTGGCACTAGTCTCGTCACTTTTGACTACGCTACACTCGTTCAAAGCCATAACATCACATCTGATGTTGGCGGAGCACCTGGATGCATGTCCGGATCTACAGATCCAGAATGCCAAGGAGTATTCAGTGGCTTGGGGCTCGATTTGAGTTCAGGAACCCAGAGCACAACAACCCAAACTGCCTTTTCACTACAATAGACCAACAGAGCTACCTACAAGGGGAGATGGAAGCCTGATGTCGATTTTAAATTTAATCGCATATACTTTACTTGGGGTTTTTATCTTTTCTTGTTTAGATCGCAGTGAAACAACCACAAGTGGTGATATAATTAGTGACATCGATTTCACGTGGAATATCCCTGACAACATACCATTACCGGTCATTCCAGAAAATAACTCAATGACTGAAGCTAAGTTTCAGTTAGGTCGCTATCTTTTTTATGATGAAAGGCTTTCAGGCAATAGTAGCCAAAGCTGCTCATCCTGCCATCAACAAGATAAAGCTTTCAGTGATGGTATTGATCTTGCCATTGGCTCTACCGGCGAAATTCACCCCAGAAATAGTCAATCATTGGTGAACGTCGCCTACAATCCCACAATCACCTGGGCCAACCCTTCTCTAAGAGACCTTGAAACACAGATTATGATTCCTCTCTTTGGGGAAAACCCAATAGAGCAAGGAATCACTGACGAAAGTCTTCCAACGGTGATCCAAAGACTAAAAGAAGAAGCCATTTATGATGAGCTTTTCGTGGCAGCATTTCCTAACGATTCAGAACACTACACTACCGAACAGATCGTGAAAGCTATCGCTTGCTTTGTTCGGGCTTTGACATCGTTTAATAGCCCATACGATCAATTCCTTGCTGGAGACGAAACTGCAATTTCTGCAAGTGCTTTAAGGGGACGCGACTTATTTTTTAGCGAGTCGTTAGAATGCTTTCATTGCCATGGTGGATATAATTTCACCGATTCTGTTATGGATCGGACAATGACATTTATCGAGCGCCCCTTCCACAACACAGGCTTATTCAATATCGACGGAAATGGAGATTATCCAGACGATAACCAAGGTGTATTCGAAATAACAGGTGATCCCGATGACCGTGGCAAATTTAGAGCCGTTACCTTGCGAAATGTGGCAGTCTCAGCTCCATTTATGCATGATGGGAGTATCGCAACTCTTGACGAAGTTCTTGATTTCTATAGTGACGGCGGACGCAATATCACAAGTGGCCCGAACCAAGGCGATGGGCGTTTAAACCCCCTAAAAGATGGTTTTGTCACCGGCTTTTCTCTATCGGAGGAAGAAAGATCCGATGTCGTTTCATTCCTTGAAAGCCTTACAGATAGTACATTTATTGAGAATAGCCGCTTTCAAAACCCATGGAATTCGAACTAGGAGCAGAAAATGTATCGATTGTTATTTGTGGTACTACTCAGCATATTACCAACGCGAGGACTTTCACATGGTCTCACGGAGAGAAAAGTTGCCGAAGGCTTATCCGTTATGTCAAACCTATCTAGCAGCTTCAGCAGTCGATCTCCGATAGAGCAAAACCAGCTTTGGGTTGTCCCTGGATTTTTTATGGGTGGTGAAGCCTTGCCTCAGCAACGTGGCTTTAACGTTTCCGAAGCAAGGGTAGCAGCGCAATACCGTGAAGGATCTATAACTATCTACGGAAAAGCGGGATATCACGGCCATGATGATGCGATCGAATGGGAGGAAGCCAAATTAGGCTACCTCGTAAGCAGTTCCACCCGAGTAGAAGCAGGCAAGATGAAGGGCCGGTTCTCGTTCGCAAACCAACGCCATGGGAGTGACACTCCTTTTCTATCGTACCCCCTTAGCTACGATATCATCTGGGGCAGGCACTATGTTGATGATGGTATTCGTCTAATCTTAGATACAGCTACCCTTGACTGCGGCCTAGAGGGTTGGACAGGGAATCGCTTTCCGAGTCAGCTCGGTGATGATGGCAAGGGGGCCTACGATATCTATTGCCGTAAAAGCATCTTTACAGAACAGTGGAATCTTACTGTCGGTACCTATTACTACAATGGAAGTGCCAGCCGACGAGTGGACGAGAGGTATACAACTGGCCACAACCACGGTGTTGACGCAGCGGTGATCCCTTACTATTACTTCAGTGGCAAGACAGAAATAAGTGGTGTGCTGGCGGAAACAGATTTCACGCTAGGTAGCCTGAAGTTTGAGCTACAGGGCGAGCTCATGAACTCGGAAAGCCAGGGTGACATTAGAGATACTACCCGTATTAGCTCGATACAGACCCGCTATCAAGGTCTGTCCGGTACCGCATCAGCAGCCTATCATTCTCACCGACTTTCCTTTCGCTACGATCACCTAAGATTTAAAAATAAATTGGAAGGTGCGGCTGCGACCGACCTTGCTGAACTTGCAGGGCTCATCGCCAATCAAGATCCCATCGCTGTTAGCTTCGGTTATCAATGGCAAGCAAATTCGGATCTGTTACTAAAAATCGAATGGCTAAAGAGTAAATATATCAGCGATCAACATGAGACTATACTGGCTGGCTTTTCGTGGTTTCATACAACGAGTCGATAAGCAAAAAAAGTCGAGACGCTGAGCTGAGATAGAACACGTTTTTTTCAACCTTGATGGTGGATCGAAGGTTCTTCCATCCACCGTACATAGTATGCCTAGCTCATTGAGTGAAGACCAATCATGTTGCCAGCTGGGTCCTTACACATGGACATAAATCCATACTCTCCCAGAGACAACTTTTCTTTGAGCACCTGACCACCAGCCTCCCGAACTCGCGTTTCGACAACCGAGCAGTCCTCACAGGCAAAGTATACTAACGTACCCATGCCACCAGGGGATACGCCATCCATTTTACATATGGCACCCGCAGCGCCATAGCCATTAAAATCCTGAGGGAACGACCACATTTCCAGGCTCGGAGTCGATTCTGTTCCAGGATTGACAAGAGACTTGAGTTCCACTTGGAAAACACTCTGGTAGAATTGCTTGCCCTTTTCGATATCATCGACATAAATTTCGAACCAACCAACCGGGTTTCCCTGAGACATACGTCCTCCTTCTAGTGGTGAGATTTTGGAAAGCCCCAAGTGCCTAAGGGACACTTCCTAAGTTTTTAGAGTCATACATCTGTCAAGGATAAACGATGGGCGGCAGGTTATGCAAGACGAAGCCAAAAAATGTCTAACGGGGCCTGAGTCACCTCAGGCCCAAGGTCTTAAGCGCTGATTGCAAACTCCGGGGGTTTTGCGAGCATGATGGCATCTCCTCCTTCTCGGCCAGAATACTTAAATACTGCTGCTACAGGACCTCCTCCAGGCATTCTAGATTGAGGTGTAACAACCACTTCACCCCCCTTCGATAGCACAATTTGCGCAATATCATCGAGTACATCATCATCCTCATGATCCCTATGTCTATCATGCAATGTAATCCGACCTGTAGCAGGCTCGATTCTGCCGAACAACATGAGGTCTTCCGAAACAAAGAGCCTCTCCACCCCACCTTGGGTGGCTACGTAGGCAATCTGATCGATGCGGGTATTGGTTTTTCCAAGCTGAGTTGCAACCATAAACTCCTCAAGCTTTTCTTCAAAGTCAAAGTCAGCTTTCATTTTCAACGTTTTCCTAATCTCATCACATAGCTGATCGATCTGACAATCATCATAAGCAGTATGCCAGTGGATGGTTGATTTCTGTGGATAAGCTAGAGTTCGCACAACTTTGTCCCGCAAGCTTGAATCTCCTATGATGTAAAGAGGCACATCAGACTTGCGACGAATCGCATTTAGTTTTCGCCTTACGATATCCATATCGAATTCGAGACAGGCTCCTAACTCCACACAATCTCGCCTTCGAAGCTCTGCTTTTAATGCTAAATCATGTTCCTCCAATTCGTAGGCAAGATCAACTTTTCTAATATTCGTTAAAGTTCCATCATATAGGGACAAACCTTCGTCTCGAATTCCTAGAACTAGAAAGCGACGATCGATCTGCAACCACTTCAAAAGCGGTTTGATATGAAAACTGGTAGCAACAACTAGCACTGGGTTAACTTGAAATGGAATACGTATAATTCTGACACTTCTCTCATTTAAAAAAATTCCTAGACAGTCTTTCATCTGCGCGAGCATGTGTTTATCCTCGGCGAGATTGATGAGCGGTTTAAGGTATGCATCTTGTTCCACCTCGGTCATCGCTCGCTCCAAGTACACCCGGGCCTGATCGATGGCATCGTAAATCTGCTCCCGTGGCTCTTGATCTTTGGCATCAAGATAAAGACTAAGATGGACACCGCACTGAAAGTTAAAGAGTGGCTGTAGGGCTTTGCCAATTTCAAATAACATGACGAACCTCCTAACTCTGGTTTGTAATGCCATTTATTTTACGGCAAGTAGACGCATCCAATAAAATAGATATATAAACTTCTTAAGTTCGTTATTATCGATAGATAAGAGTGAATATGAATGAAAGCAACGTTATGATCTATATTAATGTATATTTACATTGCTTTTATAGAACTTCCCCCATGAGCCACACAGGCCACATTAACGACAATAAGTTAATTATTTAAGTAGTTTACAAGCTATCATGGGGGAGCCTTAGCTTGGCCATAAGCAGGGTATCCTCAAATCTTCCACTGCGATAGAAATTTAACCGTTGGTACCCCTCAACGGCAAAGCCGAGTTTCAAAAGAACATTTTTCGAAGCAACATTATCAGGGTGAAGTTGGGCTTCCATGCGGTGAATCTTATATCTTTCAAACGCATCATTGGTGGCAAGAGTGAGTGCCTTGGTCATGATTTTCTGCCCCCAGAATTCGCGATTTAGAGCGTAGCCCAATTCGCATATACCTTTTTTGAAGCCAAAAAAAGTAATCCAACCCACAAATCTCCGATCTTGTTTGGGCAATTGGATCGCCCAGCTTGAAGTGGAAACTTGGCTATCATCTTCAATGTACTTTTTCATCGTTTCAAGGGTTTGTGACATGGATGTCTGGGGCTCTGTGGACCAATACTTCATTGCTTCTTTGTCAGACATGATTGCGAACATGCCTTCGGCATCACTCCGCTCTAGAGGCCTTAACTCGAATTCCTGATGCAGAAGTCTATCACAGCTCTTGATCACAAGCTTCTCCTCGTATTGTTTCATATAGCACCGCAAGCTATCCTAACGGGTATAATATTAGAAGAATGCTAGAAGCTAGGAAAACAAGTAAGCTACTTTGAAACTCACTCTGGTCCGCGAAGTTGAACTTATACTGTGGCTGGCAGATACCGTAGTTTTAAAGCCTCTACAACCTAGACATCTTCCCACGAAGTCGTCACAATTGAAGCGAACTCGGTGGAGGTCTTATGGATAAACGTCGCTCCGTAGAAATAAACAGTGCTTTCCTGAAAGCAAGGTGCCTAGAACTCAAAATCAAGCATTGGTGGCTAGCCGATTCTATCGTGTCTGATATGGATTCTAAACTGGATAACGCAGCATTGCTTATCATCTGGTTCACCCAGCACAGCATCTATAGTGCCATCCAAATCGGTCAGCTCCTGCTTCACAGCTGCCAGCCCCACCCCACGGCCAGCAATGTCATCCACTGTGCTTGCGGTCGAAAAACGCTCCTCGAAAACAAGCTCGGCAACCCGTTCCAAGTTACTCAGGGATGCTTGTTCAGTTGACTGATTGTATCGATTGACAATCTTCTGAAGATCGAGCCCTTCACCATCATCAGAGTATACTAGGTGAAAACCGTTTTGATTCCAGTCTGCATCGATTCGAATAGTCCCTTGGGCGGCTTTGCCTCGTTCCATTCTTTCGTCCTTACTAAGGAAACCATGAGCAAGGGGATTCCTCATCAGGTGACCTAAAGAGTTATAAATCACATGCTGCAAAGCTTTCGGGATCATAAGCTCGGGATGATTACAGATGATTCGTGTTTGCGCCAATCCCCTAGAACTCGCGATCTGTATAGCCTCCGATTCGATCGCTTCGATAATACCCTGTAGCTCAATGCTCGTATAATTCTCAAGCTGCACCAGAAGCTTTGATTGGGGTGCTACCTTTGCGATCTCAGCAAAGCATTGGTCAAGCAGATCGGTTTGTTGCTTCATATCGGATTTAAAAAACCGTTCATAAAGCTCAAAGTACTCTTTTAGAGTATGAAGAAGCTCACCGCTCTCTCGAAGTGCTTGATCTGCTTCACCGTCGAATAGCTCCTCGATGTGATGCACCATCTGGCTAACCTCTAGCAAACCAACCTGTCTTGCATTGCCCTTGAGAGTATGAAGTTGGTTTTTCAATCGACTCATCTGCTGATCATCAATACAATTTTTGATAGTCTGCCCGAGGCTCTTTAAATTAGTCATTTTCAAATCGAGACTCTTATCATGATTCTCAAGCAATAGGTTCATGAACTCGTGCTTTCGCTCTCGCTCTTCTGCTACCTGTTTCACTTTTTCAAGCTGAGTCACGTCCTGAATCACCAATAACACAGACTTGATACGATCCTCGTGGACAATGGGAGACCATTGCAGAAGAAATCGCTTTTGTGTTTCATCCTTCATACGATAGTTGACTTGCATCGGCAAGTGATCACGGTTGATTTCAAACTGAAAGTCTGATTCCCCAATACAAAGTTCCAATGAATCCAGGGCCTGCCGTCTTTTTTCGTTACTAAGGCTTGTTCTTTCAAGGAAATGATCGAGTCTAGTGATATTCTCTCCACAAAGTTTCAGCAGCTTTTCCGGCTGCTCCCCCTGCAAGACTTGCCCCTCAGATATATTCAGAATCGCTTGATCAATCGAAGAAAAAATCGCGCGAAGATTCGCAATAGCTAGCTGCAGATCATCTTGCTTCTTTTGAAGCATCGCGCTCAGATGACTCTGGCTAATTGAAAAGTAGCCTAGAGAAAAAGCTATAAACACTCCGAACAAACTAAATGTTAAGAACTGAAATAGATCGGTACCCATACGCTCCAAGCCTAGACGGTCCGTATCGTAGCCAGTTGCCTGAACTATAAATAACGCTCCATAGAGAACTAGTGCTAGTATCGTAAGCCAAACGATCTCCTTTGCTCGGCGGAACAAAAGGGCCGTTAACCCAGGTGTGACGCCCACCAACCAAACTGCTGTCGTGGCATAAATCCCCCCGGTGTGTAGACAAACCCCTGCCAGCCCCAAACCCGTGGCAATCATATTCATACGCGCCGTAAAAACCGAATAAGACTTAAAAAGAAAATTGGAAAAAAATAGGACAATGCTGAGGATGCCTACGCTATAGGCAGACTCGATTGCTCCGATAAAAATATAGAACACCATATAGACAATAGCTATGATCAAGCCTATGTTCGTAAAGATAAAAGCTATCTTCGCAAACCAATGATCCTCTCGGGTCGGATAACTATCTGAGGTAATTCCCACAGTAGCAGCAAGACGCTCGCCGTAGCGCTCTGCACGATGTAATACACCCAGCATTACCATCGATTGCGAATTCTTTCAGTAGCTTAGATAGAAGGTTAGACGCATTTGTCTCAAGGTATGGTAGCATGATGATTTGCTCTCATAAGGGTCAGAAATTGCCCTGTCCTCGATTCAAGCACGAACACCATAGACTTTACATTGTTTCATTTTTGTAGCTCATTTCGGTGTGAAGCTCAAAGGATCTCAATTGCGATCCCCATCTGCCTATGCTAAGAAGCCCAAACTAATCAAATCAAGGAGCGTTTATGTTTACCCTACCAAGAGGGCTCCAAGCCCTATGTGTCGTTTGTTTGGCAGGCTCCATTGCTTGCCAAGAGACCTCGGAATCTCCGCCGGTCTATAGTTCAGTATCGGATAGCTATGCCCCCATCAGTACCGATCGAAGTACGGGGGTAACTGCTGAAAGCGATACCAAAGCAAGTAGCGAGTCTTCAAACACTAGTAATGCCCCGACTCTTACCGAGGAACCGGCTGTATTCGAGAGGCGCTGGATAGGTGGCCCAGACACTCCCGCTGCCCATTTGGGGAGCATACTAGACGCCTTCAATCGTGAAAAGTTTACAAGCTTTCAGGCTGATGAATTCCACCTTAGTGAAGAACGACTATTGGCCACAAGCCAGTATCGTAGGTATGCCCAAGTTCGGGCGGGCATCCCGGTTCGCGGTTCATCGATCCGTATTTGGAGCCACCCGGAAACCAAAGCTGTCGTCCAGATTGAGGCCCGCCTTAGCAAATACCCTAGTGAACCAGATCCGCAAACCCTCTCTAGCTTTCGTGGCAATCAAACAGAGCTGACTCGCCAGCGCTTTGCAAAGGCAACAGAACAAGTTGCAAAACATCCCCTTGATCCCCTCGCCGGTGACCACGAATCTCATTTCTTTTGGGATGGTGCCAAGCTTGTTGAGGAGGTCAAAGTTCATAGCGACCAAGGTATTCATGAGTTTTCTTTCCATGGCACAGAAAGCCGAGTCGCCAACTATCATTATCACCAGCACCAGATGACAGATCATGGGGGTCGGGTTCCAGCCCGCGTCTATCCGATCTGGGAACTGGGACCAGGCCTTGACTCACCCTCGACTCTGATTCCTGCCGAAATCGATCTTCTTGACCCTATGCTTCATGAAGCTGACAAAACCGATTTTCGAGTTATTTCGGGGCTGAATCTAAAGAGACAAAATTATAGCGAAGATCTAGGCAACACCATGTATGGCCGAGATCAAGGCCTCTGGAACTATGATTTCCTGGAATCAATCATCCGGGGAATTTTCGCCACTCTTCCCATGAAGGAAAATGCGTTTCAAGACGAAGGCTCATCCCAAGTAAGACTAGTCGGTAAGTACGCACGAGTTTTCATTCACCCCGCTGCTGCTAACTTGTATGGGATAAACTTTAACGTTGATCCCGCTCCATTTATATATCCTTCGTACCAGTATAACTCCGAAACTCAAGAGTCGATTCTGAACCCTCAACTGAGAACCTTTGGTAGAGCACTGAAGGATCGCCTCGATGCCTACGATCGCATTCCATTGCCTTCAGGTAAGGTCAGCAATGACATTGTGGAGCTTATCAACTCGGGCTTTGATGAAATTCAGATGTACTGGGCTATGAATATCTTGTTCGAGCACCTTCATCAAATGGGTTTTACAGACCCTGAGCTATCCACTCGGCCATTTGATGCCATACTTTTTAACCCCAGTATCAATGCTCGTAACAATGCTTACTACAGCCGCGATACCATCAACTTTACCAATTATTCCCCTGATAAAGGTAATTATGCTAGAGACAATACCGTCATCTGGCATGAAATTGGTCATGGACTCCAAGACCGGCTGATGGGCGATTACTACCGCTTTAATGATAGCGGAGGGTTGAATGAGGGCATGGCTGATATCATCGCTCATCTGGTTGTAGAAGCCCGTACCTTGGGTCAAAACTTTCCAGGTCGCAAGGATCGACGCATCAACAATCGAATTGGTTTCCACCTCACCAACGAGAGCCATGACGATGGCGAAGCCTACGGCGGAGCCATGATGGACATGACTGATGCGGCTATCAAGCGATTTGGTATTCATGATGGTCTGGCACGGTCATCGGAACTCATATTTGAGACCATGCGACTTACCCGGGATCATCCAGGCATCACAGCAGAGGTTTGGTTTGAACACATGATATTCGCTGATTCCCTCAATCGCCCCTTCCAACTGCCATCAGGAGCTATACGCGAGGCTGGTGAGATGAGGTCGCTGATCATGGATGCACTTAAATCTCGAAATTTTGCCTTTGCCCAGAGTGATACTCCCGCAAGCTTCACGGTAGAGTTTGAAGATACTGTCCTTAGCTCCCGTAGCCTCGCTTCACGTGGGAATCCCATAAAGCTCGATTTAAATGACGACGAGACGAAGAGCTTCACGCTTCGCTTCACAACAGCCAATGGTAGTGCCTTTAGATTCAAGTACCCTCTCTCTATTGAAATCGACTACGAGGGAGGGCCTTTACAGGGGTCGGTAGATTGGCTTGGTCAGGATCGAGAACCTCAACGAGTGACGATTTCACAAGCTGAAGCTTCAGTCGAGCATACAGTAACCGCCCGGGGAAGATGTGAGACCATCAATCGCTCCGATAACACCTGTTCGGACTTTGTGTATCTCAAGTTGTTTCAGTCTGGCGACAGTGAGCCAATTGGCAAGAAGCGATTCTATGTTTGGTCCAACAAGAATTGAACAGACTGCAAATAATTTCTAAAAAACGCGCAACCTACCGATAATCTGAGGCAGGTAAACCTCAAGAGCTTACGGTGTTGCGCATACCACTCCTTCACTCGCTTAAAGGAGCCTTCCTAAGTGTAATCCGACAAAAATGGAATATCCCAAGCATCAAAATCCTTCTACTGAACTACAGCCAAAGAATTGAAATCCCGCTTTCAGCCGTTGATACTTCCTAAAGAAATTTCATGCTCAGAAAGGATGAATCGTGAAGAATCGAATTTTAATAAGCTTAGGATTGATGTTTTTTTTCCTTAACACTTCTAGTTTTGCGAACACTTTGGACGAAGGAGACCAAAATCACAAGCTCGCCGCAACCGACTATGTACGTATTCAGAATTTCTTTAACCTGGATTCTTATGTGAATATTGAGTATGGCCTTGATGCGAGTCCTGTTCTACCCGGATGGTTCAGTGCGCAATGGGTTTTTGAGAAGGTAGGTTCATACTATCGCATCCGCAATCGCTGGCGTACGAATCACTATCTCCACACAGAGTATGGCAAACTTGTGTCTGGCCCCATACTTCCTGAGTGGTTGAGCGCCCAATGGAAGGTGATTCAAGAATCCCCAGCTTGGAGTGATCTAAGAGACTTAGATGTTCCGGTCTATAGAATTCAAAATCGATGGCAGGCTAATCAGTATCTTCATATGGAATATGGTGAGTTAGAAAGTGGACCGATACTCTCGGGGTGGTGGAGCGCTCGTTGGCTCCTGGAAGGGTTTGGGCGACAATGCCCACGGGGCTTTACTTGGACCTTTCAGACTGGTCCTGGCATGGGAAGCGATCCCGAAAATCGATGTGGCTATGACTCCTATGGGAGATCTTGTCCGTACATCGTCAGGCCGGTTGAAGGAGGATCTCGGTACCCACTCTTACGATACACTTGCCAATAATACTGTAAGGGGGCAAGCCCCCCATGAATAACTCAATAGAAGCCTGGTTCAGCTGGAAAAAGTTTATCCTTCATTGCCATCAACTCATCACAGCCTTGCAGGTCTTCCGAAATAGGAATCAGCGCCATGGGGCTAAGGCCATAGTCTGGGTTCTGAGCAGGGTTAGAAGGTCGCTTAAGCATATCCAAAG
This sequence comes from Pseudobacteriovorax antillogorgiicola, assembly GCF_900177345.1. Taxonomy (NCBI): domain Bacteria; kingdom Pseudomonadati; phylum Bdellovibrionota; class Oligoflexia; order Oligoflexales; family Pseudobacteriovoracaceae; genus Pseudobacteriovorax; species Pseudobacteriovorax antillogorgiicola. The sequence continues at coordinate 201,959 of NZ_FWZT01000008.1, read as the reverse complement.
TAGCATCAATCACCATCTGCTCTGAGTAGTCTTCCACATAGCCCCAAAGCGAACCGTCCAAGTAAAGAGTCAGATGGTTATTGAAAATTTCGCGGCGGGCGATATAAAGGTCGGCCTTAATAAAGCCAGCTATGGTGATTTTCACAGTGACACCTGGCTTGCCATCACCATCATCGTCATTGATCAAAGGATCGTTCGGATCAAATGAGATGGGCTGAGATGGATCACCATCAATTCCTATAAGGGTCGGTGTTGCTTTACGATAGACCTGCCATGCTCCATCCTTTTCAAAGACGTCAACGACCTGAACCCGGGGCTTGATCGCCTGCGTTGCCGCGTCGCTGAATACTGACTGGACATTCTTCTGATTAATTCGGTGCTCGGCGTGACAAAAGCGATCGTACTCCACCAAATCGCCATCATCATTAAGGTAGAAATCCGTAAAGCCGTAGGATATGATAAATGATCGCATCGGACCTTGGTCCGTTTCATCCTCATAAGCAACCACATCGTAATGAGCGTAGTGGCCCGCAATAGCTTGTTTCGCTGCCTCCTTATCAGCTGGTTTTACCCAGTCGGGTTTATTGTCGGGCACTTGATATAGTGGCGAGTCAGGCCATGGCAAAGGGTCTGTGCAAGCCGTCAAAGACAAGAGACTTGCGCCAGCGATAAGATGTGTCACTCCACGTGTCATTCCCATAATTCCTCCCTGGTAGAGCGCTAAAGCGTTCTGATTTTATTGATGAATGAAAGCGCTCTTTTAGCTCAAGCCCCCAAGATCTGCAAGGCTAGAGCACCCACTGAAGGAATTTCCAAACTGAAGCGTGGCTTAGTTTCGCTGAGCTAAAGACAAGCCTCTTGTTGAATGAAAATAGTAGTCAATTAAAGTTTCACAATGAGACGATTTTGATAAACCAGGATGGACTTCATAAATGGTGCTGTTTCCAAGATCTAAAGAGCCTTGTCCTTGTAATAGATCCGAAAGCTCCTCGGAGCTGCAGTAAGAGAGCAATAACTGATCAAGGCTGCCGTCTATGATGAGATTCAGAAAGTTTTCTATGTTTCCAGCTGCGACGAATTGTAAAGCGGAAGACAGGGGACGCTTCGCTATGGTGCTAGAAAAAAGCTCACTATACACTTGGCGAGGAATCCGATCCAAATCGAGATGATAGATTTCGTCCTTGTCCACAGCGCTAAGCAAACAACCCACTCCACCGCGACTGATCCATATGGGTAGGAAGCCATTGACCATGACATACCGATATCGATCTACATTCGAAAGTCGTATGATTGTCGACGGCTGAGGGATATAACCGGACTTTCGGTAACGTCTCGATGATTTAGTGAACTTCTTTAAAACACGAATTTCCAAAGAATTAAAAATAAGGTCAAGCCTAGGCTTGTCGAATCCTTTCAGTTCAAACATAGCTCTATCCAAGGTACATGGTTATAAATGATTGTTCGATAGTACCAAGGAAACTCTGCATATACTCGTATTAAAATGCGACTAGAGTGTTATTTATCTAACTTGTGATTCTTCGATGTATGTTATAATATTTGTAAATATTAGTCTATATGGACTGTTTTCATTGCCACTTCAGACTTCAACGTTCGATTTACGGGGCACTTCTCTGCAATCTCCCGCAAACGCTCCGTCTGCTCGGAGCTTAAATTACCCTTAATCTTGATCGTTTTGGTGATTTGATCCACCCTACCCGTTTTGTTGTCGCAAGTTTCACAGTCTTTTCCATGAATCTTCTGATGCTCCAGACTGATTTCAACATCATCAACAGGCCATTCCTTCCTACGGGCATACATTTTCACGGTCATCGCCGTGCAGGCTCCTAATGATGATAAAAGCAAATCGTAAGGCCCCATTCCTAGGTCATCTCCTCCCAAACTCTTTGGTTCGTCTGCCAGCAATTGATGTTGCCGTGCACGAATCAGGTGAGTGTATTCATGATTTCCTACTCCTCGGAGTTCAACCAATGTTGATTCGCTATCATGAGTCTCATTCGCCTCCTCTTCAGACTCCTCTAGAAAGCGGCTGACCCATGCCCCTAGAACTGTCGCGACGTAATCAGCATCTTTCTTATTAGAAAGGAGGTGGTCTGCTTGATCTAACGAAATAAAGCTTCTCGGGTGATTGGCAGATTTGAATATTCTAGCCGCATGGTCGATGCTTACCGTCTGATCACCGGGCCCATGCATCACCATAACAGCACCTTCGAAATCAGACAGTCTCGATAAAAACCTGTCATCGTTGACGTCATCAATAAACTCTTTTTTAATGGTAAAAGTACGATTAGCCAACGAGACTTCAGCAAATCCCTTGCTTTCGATTTCGTCTAATTTTCCTGCGAAATTATTGAGAACATGCTCAGCCTCACTGGGTGCTGCGATACTGGCTACGGCTTTTAAGGCCGGTAGCTGGGGTGCGGCAGCGAGCACCGCGGCTCCTCCTAGACTATGTCCGATCAGAATTTTAGGTGCCTCTTGATATTCATTTTCCAATGCTTGGTAAGCTGCAATAAGATCATCTACATTAGAAGAGAAGCCACTATTCGCAAAATCTCCCTCACTGCTTCCCAAGCCTGTAAAGTCAAAGCGGAGCACGGCAATATCGGCATCCGTTAAGCCTCGGGAGATCCGACTTGCAGCCAGTATATTTTTGGAGCAGGTAAAGCAGTGGGCAAAGATGGCAAGAGCCTTGAATGGCTTCGATGGCAATTCAAGCTTTCCTGATAAACTATGCCCATCTTTATTCTTAAAATCGAATCGTTTGGTTTGGTAACTCAAGTCATCCTCCTTGGTCTTAGTATCGTTTCAGCTTAATACAGACTTGAGTCCCTGCCGATGAAAAAAACTCTCCAATGCAACAAATCTTAGCCGCCCTTTAAGAAACAGGTATCCTACCATCTTGACTGTTTCCAGATGATTCCGGCCCTTGATTCTTAATTTTCTGATAGTGCTCCGCAAGTGATTTCCGGTACGGCTCACCATAATATTCCCACTGGAAAGGAGGACTGCTGAGAATAGCTTCCCTGCTAAGTTCCATATGAACACTGCGACCAATTTCGTCAAGCGCTGCTGCAAACAATGGTGATAAGCAAAAGGTTTTGCCACCTGGCAACCACCGACGGCTGCAAACAACTAGGTCAATAAGTAGGAAGTCATCGTCTGTTATGATGAGATCAGAAAGCTCACCAAACTCCTCGTCGTCAGCTGACGAGATCCTATAGCCACATATTTCCCGGCAACTTCTTAAATTCTGGTCATCTCGATCTCCATTTCCCCAGGGGCGTCGCGCGTCTTTTTCCTTGGGATGACTGTTGCTTGATTTGATTCGATGACCTGGATACGGATACCAGCTATAACTGAGAGGCGCTCCGGTCCAGTATGGAATCCAGCTGTAATGATGATACAGCTGGCTTTCAAATTGCCTAGAAACCGGTAGGTGATCTTCTAAAGATGGAGCATCCTGTATTTTCCTCTGATTAAGATCAAAGTATATTTTTTCTTTTTCATAGTCACATGATTCAATGGCGTATGGAGAAAGAAGAATCTTGTTCCCTGGCAGCCAACGAGATTTATCGATCACTACATATCGCATGTTGAGGGTACGATCATCGAACAGCATATCCTTGACCCGACCTATTTCTCCATCCTTTGCATAAGCCGTAAAATTTCTCGCTTCGTTGAACAAAAATGCCATAAGACCTCCAATTCTGGTTAATTCGATCTCACATTGGGTTCAGCAAGTTCTGTTCCGACCCATTTTAAACACAAAATCAACTAGTTAAGGAGAAGCCCTTCCGATATGATCATAATGTGAAGCCAAAGCCCCACATCACTGACTGAAAATAGATTCACTATTTTTTGACTACATTTGTTTTTAGAAGCGTTACGATGTTGACATTTATAGAATATTTGTGACAGATCTTACCGCAGGTGCTCGGTCACGTTGATTCTTCAGTCGAAAAATGCAAGTTTTTTAGGCAGAAGAATCAACGTGACTGGGCTCTAGTTAGAAAGATTAAACTACTTGACCATAAATTGTTTCGAAAGCTATTCTGACCACAGTTTTTCGACCTAACATGGGATGCTGAAGTGATTCATATGCTCTATTAGGTTTCTTCCAACTCGTAGATAGGATAATACTATAAATGAAGCGCAGTGCTGCCTCAAGTTATACCTATCTTATCGAGACGTTTGATTCGCCAATCCAATTAACGTTCTTTCTTCAGCGCTAGAAATAAGACCTAGCCTCCTTGCTCGCCTTACTGCATTTACCGCATTTTGGGCCATTCCTTGATGGACGTTTGTTCCATATCTTGGCCAATTTACTCTAGTGTTCTGGTAGCCTTGAAAGTGAAGTCTCATGGCTTGATAGTAGTTTCCGGCTCGAATATGCCTGCGTTCTTGTCCCGCCATTACCCCACGATCGTAATTTGATCCACCAGAAGTCGTGGGGTGAAGGCGATGGACTTGCCTCGGTAGCGCCATGGACGGAGCACTCGCTACCCTGAGGTGCATTCGTCTTCTCATGCTTGAGCCACCTGGGAGCTGGGCACCAACAGTCGGTGTGTGATCCACCTCCACACGGATTGGTGCCCCACTTCGACCTCGGTTAATTATGCTGCTACCGATAATTCTCTGATGAGCGTAGGAACCTACCCCAAATCGTCTTGCCAAAGTACTCATTGCTGTTTGTCGAAATAATCTGAATCCACCTGCCATTCGGGAGGTTAAAGTCCCCCTAACACCTGCTTGTGAGAGAGAACTTCTGGTCTGCTCTGCCGTTAAAGACCTAACAGACCTCCTCCTAACTGATTGACGAGCTAGGCCCGTTGGGTCCATACTATTGACTGGGTCATTGGCAACGTAACTGTAGAGGTTACATTCCTTGTACCGTTCTTCACATATATCTGGAGCCGCTATAAACAATGGGTCAGGGGACGTGAAAGCTCCAGATGTAGGGTTATAGTAACGAGCATTCATATAAACGAGGCCAGTTTCATGATCAACTACCCCCGAAGAAAACTCCGGAGATAGGGTATGAACCTCGGAAGCTGAAGCAAAAGACTGCATTGATGCCAGGAAAAATAGAAGAACTTTGCTCAGTCTATCGCCGCTAAACTCTATGAGGATGTGGACTATCGCCACGTTGTACTGACAATCCCAGCTCAGTTTCGGTCGATCTTTTATTGGAATAGATCTACAGGGGATTTATACAGCGCTTTCATATCAATGGGCTGGCATTTCGTAAAAAGCTTTATGGAAAAAGTTGCAGGAGTAAGCCTAGAATGTGGCTGTTTAATAGTGCTTCATACTGTAGGAAGAAAAAGCGATTTCAAGCCGCATTTGCACATTATGCTGATGTCCGGTGGCATAAGCCCTGAGGGCCAATGGATTTCCTTAAAAAAATTTGATTTCTCTATACTCAATCGAACTTGGAAGGAAACGCTACTAGCTGGAATGAGAAATTGGGACGAACTGGGTGAATTCGAGTCTGTTTTCAGTGAAACAGAGTGAACTTGGTTATATGACTGTCCACCGGTGATTGGCATTGATGAACAGCTTTTGTAAGCCTAAGTATGAGCCTGTTGAGTATGCGTCAGTGATCGTAGATCACAAGAACAAGTGTCTATATGAGTTAATTGATGGCCGTAATAAACGAGACTTAGAAGATGCCGCTTTGAAGTTCAAAGGAACAGAGAATGTTAAAGTGGTGACTTTGGACCTATCGTCGACCTTCAAATCATTCGCAAAAAATACCTTCAAGAATGCTCATCTTGTTGCAGATAAATTCCACTAATCGCAGGTCCTTTTGGAATTGAACTACCCCTAAAAGTCCACAATCGTTCTAGAGTCTGTTGCCAATAGCAGCGCAGAATCCAGTGAAGAACTGATTTATGTTTTAGGCAAACGAGTCTACCAAAAGCGTGAGTTTTCTAAAGCTGAGCACTGCTTCAAGGAACTAGCCTATCAGAGGAGGATAATCTTAATTCGAATGGTGTGATCGTAACGATCTGAAAGGGATGTCTCGATTTTCCCCTGTCTGATCACTTGCCGGAAATTGGGGTCTCGGGCGACTTGAAACCGGAGGCTGATGGACGAGACTTGGCGATGGGGTGCTAACCTAGTCCATAACATTACAGATTGCGGGCTAGGATCACCAGAGGCAATCCCTTGTGGAAATAATGATAGGTTGGGGGAGAGGGATTCATTGTCAATAGCGGCTATCCCTTGCCAAGGGGTAAATGGAATGGCTAAAGCGGCTGCGACGAGCTGTCTTCGATTCACAGAGATCCCTTTAAGTCATAATCTTAAATCACAAGAATCATTGTTTCTGAAACTGGTTTTAGGCCTAAAACGAGAAGTCCCATTTATCAGCAAAGTAGGTTTTGAGTGCCTCCACTTCATCGTCACTCAGTTGGGTATCGAAAAACAATACCTCCAGCATATCACCATCGTACTTTTCTGTACCGCCGTCTCCACCAAGACGGTAGGCCTCAAAGGCATTTTCCGATGAACCACTGATGGTCAGGGTCTGTTCAGCACCGAAGTTATTGTAAAATTTACCGTTACTGGCAGAATCACGAGAGATGGCATAAGCATTGTACCCCGTAGTATCGAGGGTGACTCCCGTATTGGCGATGGTCCCCCCTAATGCGGCTCCTATATGGCCTGGGACGGATGAGGGAATACCCCCAAACATAAAGCCACGGGTTCCGCCGGCATCTGCCCCCCAGATAATAGGCTGGCTGTTAGCTCCCCCCGTGGATCCAATGGAAAAGGCGGCGGCCACTGAAAAAGGCCCTGTATCAACATTATGAATGGGGCCAGTGCCGGCAGCGGCTATGGTTAGCAAGTTACCACTGAATCTGACCGCAGAAAGGCTGTTCTTGACATTGGTTTGATAGGTCGGAAAATCAGTAGCTTCTGTGCCGTGCTCGCCATTATTAAGGTCGGTCTTGTCTTTCCAGCAGCGAACACTGTCGCCGCCTGTCGTGACCTGACTTGTGCAAGCTGTATCGGTGAATAATGTAGTCTCATCCGAGCCGTCATACCACAGCTGGAGGCCAGTGATATCGCTTGGGGAGAAACGAGACCAAGGATCACTATAGACGACAGCCCCTAAGTTCCCTAGGCTATCGGCCTCTCTTAGTCCGGCGCAATAGGATAGGGTTCCTATAGCCAAACTGATGGTTTGCTGATTGCCGTCTAAATCGTTCGCAGAGAAGGAGTAACCCGAACTTGGATCGACGGAGTCAGGAACCCGAATCCAGTCCATTAGAACTGTTGAGTCGTTGGCATCACATACTCCGTCACCAGATTCTAGGAAGAAAGCAACTTCGCTATAGGAGAAACCTGCCCCGTTATCGGTGGCTTGGGTCCAGGTTAGAGTAGGGGATTGGCTTGCGCCCGAAGTCAAGTTAGCCACGTCTAAGCGTGTGGCTTCTGGACCAACAACATCTACGAGCCTTGAGACATGTATGACCTCTCCTAACTGACCTTGAGTTCCTTGGGCTTGGATGTGCAGATAGTAGGTCCCCTCGCTCTGGTCAGGGATCTCAGCGGTGAAAATTTCGCTAAATGAGGAATCAGGAGCACTATCGGGTAACTGATCGATACTGATGCTCACCGTGCAAGGTATGTCACAGGACCAGGAAAAGGTTCGATCTTGGGTGTACTCCACCCCATTTGTTAATCCTAAGATCTGTGGAATATTATCTAGGTTCAACTCTTCTTCGGCGTTGAAAGATGGCGACACCTTGGTGAATTCCCCAAGGGGGTTTTTACAGCCCCATGTTGCGATGAGTATCAAGGCGCTTGGTAAAGTCTTCATAGGCCCTCCATGGGACCTTCTATCGACCTGAAACAAGTGACCTTAAAGATCCCTTTTCCGAAAGAATTAAAATACCTGCTTCAGATCGAATAGGACCTCCCGATGGCAGGGTATGAAAAAGTTTCTTTTAACATTGGCATTGGTCGGTTTCTTGAGTCCTTCTGATGAGGCTGTGGCCGGAGAGAAGTGGTATCGGTATCATATATTCCAAGATATGACCCTTTATGATATCTTCAAAGACCTTGTTCAGCACGGGATGCATTCAAAAAGCTTTCAAAAATTTAAGGATAGCGTTACAGCTAAAAACGGCAACATTAAAGATCCTGATCTGATTCTAGCAGGAGACTCGATCTGGGTCCCCCATGCGAAGAATCGAAACCCGATCTCAAGTAGTCCTAGTCTCCCCGCAACTGGGGCGATGAATAGCTCGGATGCGTGCTCGGGTTGCCAGGGAGGGCGGGTTGGCCCCATGTCGTGGCTACTGGCTCCAACAGTTGGTTACTCACGAATTGACTTGGTGGAAAGTGCCGATGGATCGACCTCAACCCTACTGTCTCGGCTTAATGTCGGGGTTCGGATTCAACTGAATCGTCGGGGGCGGCAGTTTTCGGATAAGCTAATTATTGATATCCAAGAACATCGTTTCGAAACTGACGATACCAGGCCGTTCGAATCAAATAAGGTTAGAGTCCATAACTGGATCGCCCAGAGAGACTGGCACTACTGGGGCTCCCTGTCCTTGGTGACAGCCTTGGGATCCAAGGAAACCCCTTATCTGTCGGCCCTAGATGCCACTCGTCTAATCATTGACCCTGTTAGTCAAAATTTCCTGGCCTCTGGCGTCCGGTACCATATTCCTGCTTGGTTTCTATCGAGCTCTTTTCGTCTCCATTATTACATGTCCTCTTTCGCCTCGTCTTTTCGCGTTCGCCATGGAAGTTCAGCTTATGTTAGCTTTTTGATCGATCCAGACATGGCTTGGGTTCCCAGCACTTATCTATGGGGCGAGTATCGGGATCTAAGATCTTCCGTTGCAGATCAGACACAGAAGGATATTGGTCTAGCCGTCGGATGGACCTTTCCTTAGCCAATCTAGCATATTCACGCCACAAGAAGTCATTCGACGATTGCCGGGCCCTGGGTTATAAAGCAGTCAGGAGGGGATATTATGAAAAGAGGATAACGCTTCTAACGATAGACTATGAATGGAGTTTGCTTCAATAGTTAAAACGTCAGATTTGAAATTTGTGGTTCAAAGTCGAGCCACTAATTTTAGTTTGAGTGATTTTTTTATTGATTTTTCAAATCTTGATCATAGAGCAGATGTTGAAAACTAGTTTTCCCAGTGGGACAATTGGGGCTTTTAATTTACAAGCTTGCCCTCAGGGTTGGGAAGCGTTCAGTGAAGCTACAGGGAGGGTCATCGTCGGGGGACACGTCGGCAAGTCTGTTGGAACTGCTCTTAAGAACGGTGCTAAACTCGCTCCTTGCCTTGTTTTATCATTTTAGTCAAACCTGCCAGTAATATTTCGAATGTCAGGAGCCCCTAATAATTTTTGCCAGCAAATCTCGAAGTTCTGGCAGCAATTCACTTTCAAACCAGGGGTGATTATTGAGCCAACGATTATTACGGGGGGAGGGATGCGGTAGCGGCACCACACTGGGAAAGTAATCCTGCCAATGCTTAACCCTTTCCGTCAACGAACGTTTCGGCTCTGGCAAGAGATAGTTTTGCGCATAGTTGCCAATAGCCATAGTTAGTTCAACTTTCTTCAAATTGCTTTCGATTTTACTTTGCCAAAGTTCAGCACAGATTGGTTTTGGAGGTAGGTCTCCGCTTGGTCCCGTTCCAGGATAACAAAACCCCATAGGAACCAAGGCGAAGATTTTAGGATCGTAAAATTCCGCACGACCAACACCCAACCAATCCCTAAGCCGCTCACCACTAGGATCGTTCCAAGGAATTCCTGTTTCATGAACGCGAATTCCTGGAGCTTGCCCTACTATTTTAATTCGGGCAGCCGCCGTCAGTCGAACCACAGGCTTGGGGCCTAAAGGCAGATCTTTGCAGGCCTTGCAAGTAATAATGTCTTGATGAAGCCGAAAGCTCGGATTGCTTGCATAGCGTTCCGCTAGATCCACAGTTTTAGCCAGTTTGCGAGCCCGAGCCTGCATTGCTTTTGTTCCCTTGCTAAGTGCAGCTTCAATATGGTGTTTGGCGCTGACAATGAACTTGGGATAGGTGACAGCCAGATCAACTATTCCCTGCAAAGCGAAAGTACGCAAAATACTGGATGGGTCTTCTAGGAAGATCGCCATAGTTTCGTATACTGCTTGGGCTTGCTTATCGGTGAGGTCTAAGCCTGGCACAACCTGACACCAGTGCCACCGCGCCTCCTTGCAGGCTTGTTTTTTCGGTATCGTCAGAATCCTTTTCTTATAAGGCTTTAGGAGATATGGGTGACTACGATTGATTTTTTCCAAGGCGTCAGCAGCACGCATCGCCACAACACTTTCTTGGTGAAAAACACAGTCAATTAGCTCCTCTATGCGATCAGGCGAGACTCGGATCAACCTTACTGCCTGATCAACCCCCTGGACTGTTCTTCGATCTGGATTCGACAGGATTCTAACAATCGATTGGCCCCTGACCATAACTCCCTCCCTCTTGTAGTGAGATTCTTACCTTATGCAAGATTTCTAGGTAGAATTCGCTATAAGTATGCGCGAGCTACTGCCTTTTATCCATGCTTTTTATCACACAATATCATATACTTGTGTCCCCCTCATAACTTCTCGTCAAAAGCACCGAGAGCTTATAAATGTGAAGCCTTGGTAAGGGTAAGTCAGTTGACTGGTTTTTAAAGCTCCTTAACCCGATGGCAAGCGTGGATAAGCTGGGAGATCGATTTTGAACGATGCCACTCCAAAACTAGTTTTAGCAAGTCTCGTCACAATAAGCCTGTTTGGAGGCTGTAAGGGCACCGACGACGACGCGAAGCAAGCCGCCATACAACAGGGTCATGAAACCGATATTAATGCGGCTAATCAGGAACAACTTAGACAAAACCTGGACGCAGGTGTAACGCCCTCGAACTTACAGAACGCCTACCGGCTCCACTGCGAAAGCGAATTTCTGACTAATCATGTGAAAGTATTATGTAAAGCGACACTCAATCAGGACGGTTCAAAGCTCCTCGGCGAGTTATCATGGATTGTCCGACCGAGCCCTAAGAGCGAAGATATTTTGTACCTGCGCCCCATGACGGCATTCTCTGATTGGAGTGTGGGTCTCGTTCTCAGTGAAGACTACTATCATAATTACTTCCAATCGATCCATATGGTTCTTGCAGGGGAAATTCAAGCGGAAACCAATCAAGAAGATTTCTATGAAGGCGCTTCATTGCCGGAACTCCCCTATCAAGGGCACCACGCAACAGATCGAGAAGATTTCGTTATTACTGATGAAAGCCTCAACCTTGACCACTCAGGTTTGGGGCCAGAAGTCCATGGGGGATCGATTCCTTGGGACAAGATTTACTATCATGAGACTGAGCAAAAACTTTTTACGAATGCCCTTACCTATACCAGCAATGGATCAAGCGCAGCAGATATTTGCGACAACCTTCCTCCAGTGAACCACTGGCCAGGAACTTGGCGGCTCCCCCTTCGTAGCGAAGGCCATCAACTTTTTGCAGCGGGCGCTTCTCAACTGGAAGGTTACTCGGGTTGGTTTTGGCACCGCGTTTCTCGCGAGCAAAGCGGCCTTGTTGCTTACCAAATCAGCAATGATTCAACGTTCGATTTTGGAGGGAGCGCCCACACGCAGCTTGGAACCTACTGTATCTACGAAATTGACCCCGGTTCATGATACTAGGGAAACCGATAAATGAATGACTAAGACGCTTTGCCGTAACGTACAGACTGCTCAGGTCGAATCTTGGTATGAAGAGGTAAACGCAAGCAGAAGCACACGTAACCCTGACTTTGATCGAGCTGTAGGTTACCGTCATGCTGTTTAGCAATACTTGTTGATATGCTTAGGCCAAGCCCTGTGCCTTCTCCAATTCTCTTCGTAGTAAAAAATGGATTCATAATTTTTTCAGCAACGACAGAGGGAATTTTGGGACCGGCATTGCTAACTCTCACTTCGATCAACGACCCCAAGATCACTTTACCTTCTATCTTAATCCAGCTATCACTCTGTCTATTGTCATCAAGCGCATCAATGGCGTTGTTTAATAAATTGATGAAGATTTGCCCCATGAGCACTTGACTACACATAGCAATCAATCCCTCGTCGAGCTGCAATTCTAATCGGTAGTCGCGGCTCTTGAGTTTTTCGGCATACAGGATGATTACATCATTGATAATCTCGCCCAAGTCATGGGGATGTTTGTCACTGTCTTCAAATTCCTGACGTGAAAGCTTTCTCATTGTATCTATGATAAGCTTGATTCGATCCACCGTACTCGTTATTTTCTCTAGCCTTTTGGCCAGTTTTTCGGCATCAGGAATCTTAAGCTCTAGCAATTTGCGACGCACAATGCCAGCATTGCCATAGATAATCGCTAGGGGATTATTCACTTCATGGGCAATCCCACCGGCCATCTCGCCTAAAGCAGCTAGTTTTGAAGACTGTAAAGCGTTTTGCTTTTGAATCTCCAACGCTTCCTTGGCAATGACAGTTTCCCTCATCTGCCGTGACAGAATTCTTTCGAAAATGACCGTCACGCAAAAGACCATCACTACAACGATATTCCACTCAAGAAGCATGGCCTTAGAAAAAAACTGTTCCTCTAAAGATTGCTTAGCGATAAATTGAAAGGCAAAGAAATTAGCAAACCCTAAGGACAGGGCTGTGACATAGATTGCCAGTGCAACACCACCAACCAGCGGGGCAGACGCCACGATTAGAAGCGCCCAAGCCATTTGGATATTTAACACTCCTATTTCGAGAAGAGATGTGTAGAACCAATAAGAGTTTATTGCTTGCACAAAGGTCATAGCAAAGAACGTAGATACCGTAACACTCCCCAGCCAACGAAATAAGAAGAGATTCAGGACTATCGCGCCGAAGGCAATATCAAATAACAGTGGAACCTCGCCTAGGACAATCGTGTCGAGAACCAAGAAACACAAGATCCCCGCGAGATTCACCCCCACCAATACCCGAGATTTCGTCGAGCGAATCGGATCCGCTTTATTGCGATTATGGATAAAGATATCCAAAAATTTTGGTACGTGAGATCCCATCAACTCCTCAGGCATTCATCCATTCAAGGTTTCGTCACAAAGAAGACTCAATTGTATTCATAGTCTAGGAATATTATGCCCATTCAATTGCTTTGAGATCTAAAGATTGGCTTTAGTCTGATCTGGAGCAGGCTTCTAAACAAAAAGTCCCGTGATGGTCTCCTTACAGCGCAAAAAAGTAGCACTGCGGGAACAAGTTGCGTCTATAATTAAAATACACCAATAATAACAGCTTAATACCAGGATAAATTGCGATTAAATAAATTTTCGATGAAGATCATCAAATTTTGATGTTCGTCTAAGCCAGTCCAAAAGGATATCTAGACAGTACTGTGACATAATCTAAACATGCAATGTCACTCACTCTCAGACAGACTTCCAATCATCCTGTTGGTCCAGCCGACAGGCCTAGGGCTGACTGAATGTATCCATCAACGAATCGCTGAAATGGAGCAAACATCTATGAAATCATGGCAAACTTTTCTTTCTGCACTCGCTTTACTAGGCGCGATTGCAGCACAGCCTCTCTCAGCCGCGAAGGTCGAAGGTGTAGACTTCTCAGAATGCGCTGAGGACCTTATCATTCGCGAAGCTCGTGAGCTTGAAGTTTTTTCATCCCAACGATGGCCGAGTGTGCGCACTCAAGCCCTTGCGTCCGTCAATTCATATCTAGCAACCGGCAATGTGATCACTAGCTTGGATTCTTTAGGCCAACTTGCCCAAGTTGGTCCGGCCTCTCTTCGCCAGTTCAGCGCAGATGCGAACGTTCTTTGTGATCTATCGACGACCGATCCTGAGCCTCCCGTCGATGGCGGCGACCCTGATGCCAATTCCGAAGCCTTTGTAATCTTTTCTCCGCAGCCCATAGAAGATAGTCATTTGGCAGTTGCCCGCCAGTGGATTGATGATGCCCAATCCTCCATAGACATAGCGATGTATAGCATGCGAGAAACATCAGCAGATATTTTCGACGCCTTAGAACGCGCTAAAGAGCGCAACGTGCGTATCCGCTTTTTGTTCGAAAAAGCCAATGCTGACCGCAAAAAACCGGAAAACAGCTTCTCTGCAAAATTAGAGTCCATCGGTATTGACGTACGCTACATTAATAAAATCATGCACCACAAATTCGCAGTAATCGATGGACGAGGTGCCGATAGCGTGATCAAGCCCAAGCTCATCACGGGTAGCGCTAACTGGACGAGTTCAGCAGCGACTAAGTTCGATGAAAACACTGTCTTCGTTCGTGGCAACGTTCCTCTAATCGACAGCTATCGCAGAGAATTCGATTTCTTGTGGCAAAACTCTCGTGACTTTGTTTGGGAAAGCTTTGACTTCGATATATCCTTTGAGCCGCTACTAGAATCGCCGTTAGATGACGAAGAGCTCGATGAGCTTGGGTTCAACTCCCACTTTACTTCTGCAAACTTCAAAGTCTTTGAGAACCGTTATGGCAAAGGTTTCACGACTATTCGCCAACGGGATACAGTTAGCAACGAAATCGTTGAAGTGATTGAAAGCGCAACGAGTTCCATTAAAGTTGCTACAGGCCACCTTCGCTCTTTTCCAATCTCAACAGCCCTAATGAATGCTAAAGCCAAGAATCCGAATCTGAATATCCAGATCCTACTTGATAACCAAGAGTATATCTCTGCTAGCTACGATCGAACTCAAAAAGCTAAGCAGCAAAAATGTGTGGAAGATGCGACAAGTGAGGCAAAACGCCAAGACTGTTATGATAGTGGCTACTATTACAGTTACGATGTCTCCCAATCAGGAATTGATCTCCGCTTTAAGACATATGCATATCGCTGGCACTACTCATATGCCCCACAGATGCATCACAAGTACCTGATTGTCGATAATCAAACTGTGGTTACGGGGAGTTTTAACTTCTCTGACAATGCTGAGCACAACACCATGGAAAATATCATCATCTTCGAGCGTAAAAGATATCCGGAAATGGTCGATGATTTCACAGAAAACTTCGCCTTTATGTGGGATCGTAATCGAGCTAAGTTAAGTGAGGTTCGTGCTCAAATTGAAACCCAAGAGAGCTTTCCTATTGTATTTGAGGATATGGCTTTAGAGTATGAAGAAGTAAATGCTCTGAAACGGTTGATCTATAACAATTGCCCGCTTATCAATAGTGAGGATTTCAGAAAGTACCCTGAAAGAAACCGGTACTGCAGTCGATAAGATTGAAACCTCCTGCTTGCTTCAGAGGCAGGAGGTTTTTTTGATACCTTTAGTCTTGGGAGCTATTGAAGACACTCTGCTTCATGAGAGAATACAGTTGCTTCCCACAAAAGTCCTTCCTTAGCAGCTCCCGTCTGTGGATCGATTCTGCCCTCCAAACTTATAGCTTGCAAGGTAAGTGCACCATTGCGATACTCTCCATTTGGTCCAGCACGATTCTTGCGTACACAGTCAGTGGTTGATGCGACCAAGCGGCGTTTAACTATCGCGTCGATTTCGATGGCAATCTTTAACTCTGTCAGTAGGATGGCCTCGTCGCTTTGCGGAGCGGTTAACGTAAACTTCTGAGGACTTACATATCGGTTAAAATCAGCTACCGCGATAGACGACCCATTCAGTGTAACCCCTACCCCAGGGGAGAGGCTTTCGTTCACAACCAAAAGTTTGAACGGTACATCCGGTTCGATAGCTGCCTGAATCGACAGCAAACCCTTATCTGTGAGGTTAAACATATCAGCTCCATTCAGCTGATTCTTCTTATCGAACTCGTGAACGTGCCCGGAGCTGCTTCCTTCATCGAAACCATAAATTTCTACCGAAGTATCAAGATCGAAGTGACCATCAACCAGTCCAGTCGTGCTTTCCGTTAATTGCGGTCCATTGAACGAAATGACTAAATCGGGTACGGTAGTGAGAGAACTAGCAATTCGCGATTCGTATTGATAATTCCAATTGAGTGATTCGGAGCTGAGTGAAAGAGCTACGACGCTTTCCGCAACTAGGCTGGCTTCCATCCTGAAGGACCAATGCCAAATGCTAGTATCAGGCTCAGTTTGAAAGCCATCAACTGCGACTACCTGTTCATTCGCCCTTACTTCGTGGTTCACCTGAAGTTGATCTAGTGGAAGATTCACCTTGATTCCAGCCTGCTGTACGGCACATCCCACTGGTGATAAACCTTCTTCAGCTGCCATATCCGCGTCCACCGCACAATATAGAAACGCCCCAGCTACCATCACTGGCTCTGAGATCGGCGGACTATCGGAAGCCTGCTCAGCCTGCGCCGTATCTCGGCTCTTTTCTTCGATAGCTCCACCAGTTAACTGCTGATCCGTGCAGGAGCCTAGACTTAAAATTGAAAGTGTGAATAAAAGTATTTTCATTGCACTTACTCATATGGTCCTCGCCGAATCACCCTTATCGGCTAAAAACCATTGAATCCTTCGCAACTCCTTTTAAAGGCACAAACTAAACTATAATACACTATATTTATTGAGTTATTTTCTCCTCTGGGGGGGGCCACCACGAGAATAATTTAAATCCTAGCACAATGGCAACCACAGCATGGTAACTCGCGGTGTGCAGCTCTGTTCTTTAAAAAATCTCAGTCAGCAACATAGCCATACTCGGCAAAGAGCTCGGATCTCTTGCTCAAGTAGCTATCTAAGAAAGACTTAATCGACTTTTGCTGAGCATCACCATCTCTATAAATCATGACTAACTCACGTCTCAGTTTGTATGCTCCGCTACTCAAGTTTTTACTATTTGGTTCGACCCCTTCATACTTTAGAATATTTAGTCGCTTGCCATCTTTTTGAGCCAGGCCCAAGCTCATGAAGCTGATAGACGATGCAACTCTCGAAACATAGCGGATTGTTTTTAAGTTGGAATCCATCGGGCTTCCGATCGGGTCTATTCCGAAGACCTTCTTAAATTGACTTTGCTCAGCCCTTGATTCATCACGACTTAAGGGGTTGATAGCAAGGTCTGGCCCACCAAGATCTTTCCAGTTCTTAATTTTACCAGAAAATATATCCTTGACCTGGCTTTCATTTAAGTTATCGATCTTCACCCCTTTATGGGTTACAAATGCCAACCCATCCCATCCTAAGTGAACAACCTTAGCGGGCGCTACCTTTGCAGCGTCCACGGATTTACTTGCCATGCCTATGGTACAGCTATTGTCCTTCACACATGCGATGCCGCGGCTTGAGCCCCCACCTTTGACGGTTACGTTTAGTCCCAATTCTTTTTCATATAGTTTCTTCCAGTCCCGAACGGTAGGCGAAACAGTGGAAGAGCCTTCAAAGACAAGCTCGGCAGCGAAAAGTTTAGTGCTAGTCATAAGCATTACAAGACACCAAAAGCGAACCATAAAAGCCTCCCGCATAGAATTGGCCAAATAACCTAAGATCAAAGTAGTCCGGTCAATTTTAGCAAAATTCACTGGAGAATAGTACAATTTTAGATTCGTAAGTAAGCTATCAAGCTGCAGAGGCTCTTTGTACCCGCTCAAACACGCTTTTGGCCTTCTCAAATTGGGGATTAATTTCCATGGAGGATTTTAGGTGATCGATGGCAACTGAGACTTGTTGTGGGTCCCTAAGCTTCAGATAGGCGAGGGCTATATTGAAGTGTATCAAATAATTATCTTTGTTATTGGGGTAGTAGTTCAATGCCCTTTCGTACTCAGCGATTGCGTTCTTAATTGCCTCCGTTTTCACCATCATCACACCTTTGTTATTAAAGTACTTAATAACTTCTTTCGGCATGGTGGACTCTCGGCAAAAATCGGCGGCTTCGTCTGCAAAACTAGCATCTTCTAATTTTTTGAAAAGTTCAAATTTTATGTCAGGATTTTCGGGATTGCACTCGATGATGTCTTTTTGCTTCTCAATTGCGCTTTCAGGCTCTTTAAGGGCCAAGTAAACATCCACCATGTTGGTAATGCGATCGATATTACCAGGAGCGATTTTATCCGCTTTTTCGTAGAACTGTTTGGACTCTTCGAACTTGCCGATCTTCAAACTAAACTCACCCATCAAGTTAAACTTCTGCAAGGGGTCCATAAGCTTATCCGGCATCTTCTTCAAGAGTTCCAAGCCTTCTTCGTAGCTACCCTTTAGGTTATAAAGCTCAATCAACATTGTGAAGTAGTCATCGCCAAGAGCTTTCTGGCATTCCTTAACCCTTTGGATAGCTTGATCTAGGTCTCCCGATTTTTCAAAGTCCTGGCGAATACCATGCTTGAGCTTCTCTTTGAGGTCCTTTCTAATTTGTAGCCCGTGCGACTTCTTAAGCTGGGTGATCATCGGTCCTAAGGCAAGAGGCTTTTGAACGACTTCAATATCCTTCAGTTCACTCATAAGAGCTTTTTGCTCTGGCTTCAAGGGTGCGCTATTCATAATAATAAACGCCGCGGTACGCTTTTCCTTCACCTCGTGGTTACGCCACTTTTGGATCAACGATAGTGCATCGAGTTCGCCAAAGTTCATATCAATAAAAATAATTTTGAAGAACTGCTTATTGAAGCGATACATGGCAGTTTGAAGATCTGAAGCCACAAAGATTTCAACTCCCATCTTATCGAGAGCATTGGCTACTGGTGTCACCACGCTGGAGTCATCATCCACAAACAAAACTTTCGATGGAAATTTCTTTTGCATCCCTGAATCTCACTTTCTAGGCAGTTACCCGTTAGAAAGGACCGCTGTTATCTGATAAAACGCTTGCACTAGCCTAGCATCCAACGGCCATCTTTCCCTCTAGCTTCCAATTACTCTCGGGACTAAGATTGATAATTTTTAGGAAATCTTAGTTAGCCGCAGAGATCATTTACACCATTTCTAAATTACTATTGATATTAAACTTTTCACCTTCGTTCACCTTTGATCCGAAATAATTTACAGGAATATTATCGCTTTTCTACTTTATTACCCAGCACTCCCACTGAAAGCAAAAGATCTATGGGCTCTCTTTGATATCTAGTAGAATGTATATCTCAAAAAATTACCAAAAGTCATCAATCCATAATCCTATTGTTATGGTGTAAACAATTGATCTTAGGATGATTCCACTGCACCCTTAGTCTAAGCATCTCACCTACCGAAAAGAGAGTATAGCTCAACGAACAAGGGGTGCGAATGTTACTGCGACTCATCCTTACAGGATGTTTAATTCTTATGACTAGCTGTAATAAAAAGTCTGGTTCACCAGATGAGCAGCCGGCGGTTGTTGTCTCATCCCAAGAGGTCGACTCGATTCAAAGCCCGAATGTCCCGAAGCCGGATGGAAATCCTTTGTTACCCGACCAAGCTAACGAAGGTAAACCAGGACCTCAAGCCGCAGAAGATGTGGTTGCTGCTGTCTCAACGCCGGCCGGAGCAAGCCTAGAACTCATTGACTCAGAAGGATATGGGCCCTACCTACCAGGGTCCACTAAAACGATTCAAGTACGAGCGAATGAAACCATTTCTGTCGCAGCTTTTCTACTGAATGAAGGTCAGAGCTGCGATGCAAGCACAACCCAGGACGAGCTTGAAGCGATCACAGGCGAAGGTAACGATCTCAGCCTTGCCATTATTTTTCCAAGTTCAGGGCTAAAATTAATCTGCATTCGCGCCCTCTTCAGCGGCGAAACACTCTACCAATCTCTCCCTGTCGCAGCTGTTGTTCTTCCTGAAGGTATGGAAGTCTGGTATCGATCAGATGCAGGTGTCACGCTCGTCGATGGTAGAGTCAGCCAATGGCAGGACCAATCGGGCAATATGCGACATCTATCGGTTGGTTCAGCAGATCAGCAACCTAGAGTCGACCAAGCCAGCCATCAGCTCGCGATGGTAGATTTTGATGGTGTTGACGACCGCCTACTCGGGGATGCCACCCTTGATGTCCAAACAGTAATAGCAGTGCATCGGGTCGACGATAGCCAAAATTCTTCTCTTCTAGGGCAAATATGGGGTAGCTACAGCGAAGGCGTCCACATCGCCACAGATCCGCGAGATACAAATCACGGCATCAGCTTCGATGGCAGCTCCAGCCATAGCGCTCGGTATGCTGTAGATGACCTGACGTCTCTTTCATCGAGCTACGTGACTCACCTCACCCCTGCACCTTGGGAGTACAACAAGATTCACTATACTCTTGCCGAATATGGCTCCGCCTACAGCATCACAAGCCAATCGATGGCTCAACTTACGGCCGGCGGCTCTTCAGAGCATTTCTATGGTGGTCAGATTGGGGAGCTACTAGCGTTCAGCCGCGCCTTAAGCCTCGAAGATCGCCAGGCACTGGATCGCTACCTGCGCCTGCGCTGGAAGGAAGACACTAGCTTGGCTCCCATAGATCCACTGAGTCTTGATTTCCAGCAATTGCCATTGGGTCTCAGAATTCAATGGCAAGTAGCTGAGGGACAAGGCGCGACCTACCACACGATCAGCTATCAGGCTAATACAGCGCCCGCCAGTTGCCAGCAAGGGCAGCAAATCTCTTCTGGCGCTATTGGGCTAAATCAATCTTACCTTTTACAAGGCTTAGAACTTGGCACTTACGGCTTTCGTATCTGTGGATTTAACATCGCAACAGGTGCAAGCAGCGATGGTATTACAGGTTCCTTCACTGTCAACGAAGTGGAAGCCAAGGCACCTCCTGCAGACGGCTTGGTTCATTGGCTAAAACCTGGCGTTTCTAGCGCCAATATCGATAGCAGTAATCGCGTTTCCCAGATCTCAGATCTAGGCAGCGCTAGCGCTCACCTCGGCCAAGCAACGCTTGGCTCTCAGCCGCTTATCGAAGCAAGTGGGCCCCAAGGCCAAAGCATGCTCGTTTTTGATGGGGTCGACGACTACCTTGAGAGCAGCCAAGGCCTGGTAGCCCGCACCGTGATTGCGGTATTTCGGGTGAATAGCACGGGGCAGGATTCACAAGACCTCGGTCAGATATGGGGTCATTACAGTGACGGAGCACACGTAGCTTGTGAGAATCGAAGCAGTCAGCCCTATCTAGGGTTTTCTTTCGATGGCAGCAGTAGCACCAAAGCGCGCTACCAATTACAAAATGATACCAGTTTTACCAATTTCTTCGAAAACGGGAACTCTTCTCCTTGGGCCTATGATACCTTAGAACTTGTCATCGCAGAATTCGATGCTGGGAAGACAATCAGCGGCATAACCATGGGCCATCTCGGCTCAGGATTTGCAGTTGGCTCTCATCATTTTGCTGGGGCCATAGGTGAAGTATTGGTTTACGACCGTGTTCTTACTGAATCCGAACTACAATCCTTGCGAGACTATCTCACCGAAAACTGGTTTTTGTAAGGATCGTAAACCAAACTACTAGCTAAGCTAAGCGCCATCACCTGCTGCAGCAGCCTGATCAGCTGCAGCCGGGTCCTCGACCACCGGTGGCTCTGGCAACAAGCTGAAAGTACAAGTGCTCATACTTGCAGGATCAGCAACCATACAATCAGGAGTTATAAGATGGTCCCCTGATGTTGGCTCAGTCCACTCACGACCATTACCGAAAGCTCGAATCGCTTCCCCATAGAGGAGGTTAAACTCCTGCCGTGTGATCGACCCTGAGTTATAGAATATACTGACCCAGGCTGTCCTAAATGGCTCGGTCTGGACCATGGTATTGAAGGTATTGTCATCGAAGCCTAGCTCTGCTTGAACATCTTTTTTGAATAATGCCTTATTGTAATGTTGATAGGCATTGTTGATCGGATCTGGCTCAAGTGGGCTAATACCAAGGCCTTTAAGCGACTCGAAGTAACGCTGATTGTCTTCAGCAATGGCTTGATTCATGACTGTCTCTGGAACAAAGAGGTCTGCAATCTTCACCTTTTCAGCCTGTGAGAAGTTCTGAGCTGCCGCGGCAAACCCACGAATATCATCTTTCTTAGGTAAAAGACCTTGGCCATGACAAGACATGCAGGACATCCCGTTGACGATTGCCTGGAAAAACTGGGATGGTCCATTTATCTGACGAACGATATTTGTAGGCCCCTTGTCAATGGCCGTGCCATCTGCAAGATTTAAATAGTAGCCAAATAGGCCGTTAGGCAGCTGAAAGATCACCTCACCCCCGTCATGATCGAAGGCTTTTTCATCAAATCCTGCTCCCACAGGGCCCAGAGGAAAGTTGAAGATATTCTGCTGTCCTTCGTTGTTATCTGCAAAATCGTAGCTGATCCAATATGGTAAATTATTACTAGAAACATGGCGCTCGATAATTCTGTTTTGACTCGAAACTCCAGAATTTCTGAAACCACTCCGAATCACAAGATTGTTTGTAATATTACTGATTGCGTCGACACCTAGCTGTACATCGAGTTCTTGCAAAGTTGGTGGCAAACCTAGAAATCGTTTGTAAAGCTCAGGCAAGGTCGCCGTTGCAACGAACCAGTCCATTCGAATTCGAAAATTGGTTGAGCCGATTTCTTGAGCTAAGAAAGAGTGGTTTTCCGCGATTGTCGCTTGTACCGGATCGTTACCAAATGGCACTTGACTGATCGCAAAAGGATAGAACTCATTAATGATTGCTTCAAAGCTAGCCACATCAAAACCATAGTCTCTGAGATCAATCCGAACAATATTCTTCTGTTCATCGAGAACTAGTGGCGCCTTAACTGTAGTTGTCGAAGACAGAGAGTTGAGCGTCTTAGCAAGAGCTTTGAGCATACTATCGCGCTGCTCAGAGGAAAGACCCGCATTGTTTTGATTTTGAAGAGAAAAATATCGGACGAACGACCGATTGCCCGCAGCAACATTCTGCTCTAAGTCAGCCCGGATAGTTTTAATCTCATCTTCAGTGCTCAGTGGAATAACTTCTTCAATGGTGATCTCGGTAATCCACTTTTCTAGAACCTGCCGGTCTTCATCAGCAAACTCACCGCTGGGGGGCATGTTGCCCTCTGGTGCCAAGCGATTGAAAATCGTCGATTCAGCTGGATTACCAGGAACAATGTACTTGCCACTCTTGATCATCTCTTCCACATCCAGGATCGATCCAAAGCCACCTTGAGCGTTATTAAAGTTGTGACAAGATGCACACTGAGTCTCTAATATTGTCAAAGCTTGGGCTTCAAGGGATACTGCTACCTGATCGCTAGAGACTTCCTCTACAATCAGCTTTTCCACAGTATTTGTTGAAGAAATGATATGAGCTTTTGTTTGTGGTTTGCATGCGAGTACACTGAGGCATAGCGATGCCCCAAAGAGATGCCGTCGTCCCATCCTTAACCCCCCGGTCGATGGATTTTTGGGATGGCTCGACCTCTATCAGCGATCCCAAAATTTTTTTATTTGACGGTAATTATCGTCACAAAAACATGTAATCTTAAGCAAAAGTCCGGCTTCTAGCTTTTTCTCATATATTCCTGCCCCTTGCTAACCGCACCTTGGCAAGGATTTCAACACTGGTTACCTGGTCCGCCGAACAAAGCCTTCAAATTGGTCTTTCTGGGTGATGACTGAACGGTGAGGAATCGTTTCTGATGTGATATGGATGTGTCCATCGATATTCTAACAACAAGGTGGGAATCCATGATAATACGGCATCATTACAGCATGATAGCAACCATGCTACTTGCGCAAGTCCTGGCTGGCACAAACCTCATTGCGAAGCCCTTTCGGTTCGTCGCCCTTCCTGATACGCAAATCTACACTGAAGACTATCGGCCAGGAGATGGTAGGAAGAATGTCACCGATCCATCTGGAACATTTCGCTACTTTACCGACCAAACCCAGTGGGTCGCCGAGAATGCAGACTCCTTGGATATCAAGATGGTCGTTCATTTGGGTGATATCGTGAATACAGCCCAGAATATCACCCAGTGGGAGCGTGCTAAAGAAGCCATGGACGTCATCGATCGTGCAGATATTCCCTATGGAATGGCCCTTGGTAATCATGATGTTGAAGGAAACAAAGATTCTGTTGATTACAGTAGAAACTACCGGAATTACTTTGGCCCCCAATTATATAACGATCGCCATTGGTATGGGGGCTCGTCGCCATCTGGAGAAAGCAACTACCAGTTGATCGAGCATGAGGGAACTGGCTTTATCTTTCTAAACATCGCTCTTAACTCCGATCAAGACGAAACCAATTGGGCTGACCAAGTCCTATCCAGCCACCGGGATCGCCTGGCAATCATCACCACTCATAAGCATTTGCAAGATTTTCGGGTTGGCTTTGCCCGCTATGGTGAGAAGGTCAAGTCAGGTATTTTACGTGGCATCACCATGGATAACCGTGGCAGCAGGTCACAAGAGTTTTACGATGGCTTGATTCAACGGCATGCAAATATCATCATGGTATTAAGCGGCCACTTCGATGCCGACTTCCATAGAAACGACGGGTTTAACGGCGCCGATCTTCCCATTTATGAAGTGTTGGCCGATTTCCAAGGCAGTCGCAATGGTGGCGACGGCTACCTCAAAATCTTTGAAGTTGATCTAGAAGCTGGCACCATAAAGGCCTCCACCTACTCCCCATCCCTCGATCGCGAGCGCACCATCATCGATAATTTTGTCGAATCTATTGATTTTATCTACTCCCAAGCGATCAGCCGCATTCCAGAAAACGTTCAAGGTATTAGCGAAAAGCTTGTCAATGCAGCACTTCGAGATGATGTTGTCAAGGGAGTCAATGTTATCGAGAATCATCCGGTTTACCAAAAGGAGTCTGCGTACTACGAGACCCTGCTGGCAGATAGTTTTGGAGGAGCAGTTCCACAAAGTGTAGGCTCTGTAGCCGATTGGGAAGGATTTTGGATCATTGGCTATGCCAGTGATCGCGATAAGCCTCTTTCATTTGGAACATCTGCTCGCTCGTCTCGGTATACCATGCATTTTGATTTTGAGCGTTACATAACGGAACCAATTCGATCCAAGAAATCACATCAACGACTCTGGAGTGAATTCCTCGATGACCTAGAAGGAATTAAGAGACGGCACCAGGATCTGAAAATTTTTCTGACGCCACCTTTTATCGATCTTCGCTAGATCTATCCTATTTAAGATAAGACCTTAAAGCCGGTTCCCGAAACCGGCAGGGCTATCTTTGCCCCCATAGACAGTGCCACAAGTCTTGACATTCTTACCAACGGTAAGATCCTACAATCACAATTAAACAACAAGGCACGCATCTTGTATTCTAGCTCGCACAAAGAACATTGTGAGGAGACGAGAATGAGAGCTTGGGTCATATCTTTGATGCTATTGGGGCTAGCAAACTGTTCGAAGGCACCAACGATTTCTATACCACCTCCAGTTGACCCAGTGATCCCAGAGCTGAAGCCAGGCGATCCGAAAGCCGTTTTCTCTGCAGAACTATATGAACCCATCCTCAAGCCCTATTGCAACAAGTGCCACCATACAGAAAGTCATGAGTCCCTGGACTTATCGTATGAGTATATCAAGGAAGGCCGCATCGATTCCTTCCAACCGGAGCGATCGACAATTGTTTCAAAAATTCGTGATCATGGACATAACTGCTGGTCAGCCGACTGCTTGCAAGATGCCGAAGAGCTGCTAGCCGGGGTGAACGCTCTGGTTGCTGTGCTTGAAGAGCCCATCGGTACTACGTTCGACATTAAATCCAAAACCACAACATTTTCTGAGACCAGCCCAGTAAGTATCGAGGCTGATCCCAACGACTATATCACTATGCCCGCTAGTTCAGGCACCGGAGCGGTAAACTTTGCTAATATGCTAACCGACAGCCCAGATGGAGCCATTGCAAGCTACGTTACAAGCCCTGCGGGAGGTGCACCTAAAGATCAAGGTGATCCTACAGCCGGAACGATTACATTCACAGTTGATATTCCCGTTGCCGGTGACTACTTCTTTTGGTCGAGGGTCATGCTGCCAGATGATGACAGCAATGAATTTTTTGTAACCATCAATAACCAAACTCTGCAAATGATCTCTGACCCTAGTGTTGATCAATGGGCCTGGCGCCAGCTCCTGACCCAAGATGATGAGCCGCTTCCTCAGGTTTTAACTCTACCAGCGGGCCCGGTAACAGTAGTAGTTCAGGAGCGCGAAGGGGGAGCGAGATTTAGCTATGGTTTGCTGACTCCAAGAATCGATCCGAACCTAGAGCAATTCAACACCCAATTCTATGATGTGGCTGTCGATATATCAAATATCGTGAATACCGAGGCTACCATCATTGCCCGTGTCTGGAAAAAAGCCCAGGGCGAGGATCAGGCAAAAGCTATTGGAGTTAAAGAGCTTCGCATGATATCCCAGCAACCAATTTTGGTACAGAAGATATTCCCGTTGATCGGGGACTACTACGATCAGTCTCACGCCACATATAGCCAGGTTTCGGGAACTTTTGGTGGGCCAGATCCGGCAGCGCAACTGATTACCACTGGCGGGTCATTGGGCACGACTTGGATTGGGGACATGGCAACAGACTCATTGGCTTTCGGATTCGAAAGTTTGAGCGTTGCCCCTTAGCCGATAAACCGCAGCCGGGAACCCTTCAGAGTTCCCTGTCTATCGATTATGATTATTTATTTTTCTTAACTGGTCTTTGGTTGGCAGCAAGAACTTTCTTGCGCAAGCGGATGGCTTCAGGGGTGATTTCAATCCACTCATCGTCATCGATCCACTCGATACAAGCCTCAAGGCTCATGTCCTTTGTACCATTGAGCTGAATGATGCCATCAGAGCCAGACGAGCGCACGTTGGTCAGTTTCTTTGGTCGGCAGGCGTTGACATTCAGATCGTTATCCTTCGCACACTCGCCGATGATCATACCTTCATAAACCTCAACACCTGTACCAATGAACAGCACACCACGTTGCTGAATGGTGTTCAGTGCATAGTCTGTGGTCTCACCCTTTCGGTCAGAGATAATTGAACCTGTTGTACGGTGAGCCAAGACTCCTGTGTGTGGTCGGTGATCGATGGTTTCGGAAGACATGATTCCTGTACCACGGGTTGCGGTAAGAAACTGCGAGTTTGTTCCCAGAATACCACGAGTGGGAATCTCGAAAGTCAGACGAACCCTTGGGTTCTCGGAATCACCTGGCAAACTTTCGTAGGATGCTAAAACACCTTTACGTTGCTGGTAGATCTTCGTCACATCACCAGAGTATGCTTCTGGCAAGTCTAGAACGAGACTCTCATACGGTTCGAGTGTCGAACCATCATCAGCCTGCTTCATCAAGACATTGGGGCGACCGACCATAAACTCTAGCCCCTCACGCCGCATTCTTTCGATAATGATACCAAACTGAAGTTCGCCACGGCCTAGCAAATAATATTGGTCAGCAACATCGGTATCTTCCATCTTCAACGCTGGGTTAGCACGGCATTCGTTAAGCAAGCGTTCACGCAATTCACGAGATTGAATCGCCTTACCTTCCTTGCCAGAGTTTGGACCGGTGTTGATAGAGAAGAGCATTCTCATTGTTGGCTCTTCAACCTCAATTCGCTCCAGAGCCTCACTGCCTTCTTTGCCAACGATGGTGTCGCCAATCTCAAATTTATCGCAGCCCGCAACCAAGCCGATATCACCTTCGCTCAGGCTTTCCACCTCTTTTTGCTTCATGCCATCAAATACGAAGATTCGCGTCGCCATGAATCGCTCAGTCACGGGATTACCTTGAGCGTCGACGCCTATTCGAAAGAGGGTGTCGTTTTTCTTAACGTCGCCACTTCTCACCTTACCGAGAGCTAATGAACCGACGAAGTTATCGTAGGCCACATTCGAGAGAAGCATACGGAAATCGCCGTAGTCTTCAGGCTTGGCTTCTGGAAACTTTAAAATCTCTTCAAATAGAGGATCCAGCTTCTTCGGGTGTTGACCTTCAATATACTCTTCGATCTTATCTTGCTCAGTGGTACACCAACCATCACGGGCACAAGCGTAAACAATGGGGAACTCACACTGATCGTCGCTAGCACCTAGCTCAACGAATAGATCAAAAACCTTATTCACAGTGTTTTCGACCAAATCAGATTCGCGACATTCGGGGCGATCCACCTTGTTCACGCAAAGGATAATCCGCAACCCTTTCTCAATGGCCTTGCCAAGTACGAATCGAGTCTGCGGCAGAGGACCTTCAGCAGCGTCAACCAATAGGATCGCACCGTCGACCATGTCCATGATCCGCTCAACTTCTCCACCAAAGTCGGCGTGACCCGGAGTGTCGACAATATTTACTTTGGTAGTACCTAATTTGAACGAGGCATTTTTTGCAGAAATTGTAATGCCTCGCTCACGCTCTAGGGAATCGCTATCCATGACCCGATCTTCGACGGTTTCGTGGGCTTGGAATGTACCAGACTGTTTCAATAAGAAATCAACCAAAGTTGTTTTCCCATGATCGACGTGAGCGATGGTACAAATGTTTCGTATGGACTGTGACATGAATACTCCGGTAATCAGACGGCGGCATTACACCTACTTAAAATGACCTAATTGGCCGACAAGGCCATTTTTTTACAGTTTTTCTCTTAAGATTCCTAGGTTTTTTTCACAAAAAAGCGAGGCCCAACTATGCCAGTTTAGATAGTGATATTGCTTGAAGTCAACGGCAAAGATCGAGCCACTAGACGATCGTAAAGAAACAATTAAGATAAGCTGATCAACTATTTACAAGATTCATCATGGTTCTGCGAAAGCCATAGATGTGAAACCTTTGATCTTTGCGGGTTACGTGGACCCAATCGAGGTCACCGACAGTGCCTGAAGAACCCTGTCCGTAGCTCTGAACAAACACAACGAAATCGTCGGCTTGGTGATGCTCCATAGAAATACAGCGGCTCGGTCCAGCAAAGCAGGGCATACGAGGGGTGTATTTCCTCAGAAACTTCTTAAATATGGGCTCTACATCTGCCCATTTAGAGTAGCTAAGACCCTGAAATTGATAGCCTGTGGAGCGGTGTTTATCGATCTCAATGATCACACGTGATTGCAGGGTTAACACAAACCCGTCTTTACCGCGGCTGATGAATATAGTGTCGAGATCCTCAACTTCCCGTACGGTTTTCAGGTAATCGCGCAACTCTCGAATGGCACCGTGATCTGCTTTAAATTTTGCCTTGTGAAACCGAGGGTTGATGCGATCGCTGAGATAGGTGCAGAGGGCTTGGTCCAAGTCTTGGCGACTTTGAAACTGCTGGCCAGCGAATCTAAACAAATTGAACTCCTTCCCAAGACAAACCTCAAGTACCGAGGTTTCGACCCTCCACGCGGGAAAATCAAGACTCGACATTCATTTTTTCAGTTTTAACTCGACCTGACTGATATCCTTGAGCTTTCGGGATGGCTACCCACTTGTGGGAGGGCCGAATTTGGCCCTCGCATCAGATGGTGAAAGTTTCCTAGCCAACTTAAACCCCTAGCTTTGGTCTGGCCGAGTGCGCCACACCACACGATTCGCCTGACGGGGAAAAAAGTCTTTGAGAAGGTTGTGCTCGAAGGTAATGTTTTCAGGCTTCTTTTCATGGCCGATCAGTTCCAGGAATATATACGTATGGTGGATCTCCCGCGATACTCCAACCCACCGCCATGGCAAGATTTTGCCAGCCTTTAAAACTTTAAACCCATCTCTGGTATAGCTCAGCAACGCCTCCTCATGAGAACACGGGCTGTAGCCATAGCGCTGACAGATCTTAGGAAAAACTTGGTCCAAATCATGATTGAAGAGCTGAATGCTAAGCTCCAAAGACTTTGTCGACTTATTGTGCTCAACCATCCCCTGACTCATGGCATAGCGATGTCCAAGAGCAGGGCTAAGCCAAAAGCACAGCACAACCATCGTCAAAACAGACTGGAACTTAGGCCTAGGAATTCCAAACCGACTCATATTAGTGGGTCTCCTTAGCTGTACTTTCTTCAGCCGCATCGCTGGTTTTAGCTTCGGCCTTCTGGTCTTCCGCCATCTCCTTCATAAGATTGCGGCTCTTCTCTCTTTTGTAAACCTGCAATCGAGACTCGTATGGCTTTCTAGGAAAGTGATTGTTATAGGTGTCAACATCCGCTGTTTCCCAAAAAGGGTCCACCGTTGCACTCACTAACTCATGATCGGAAAGTACCACCTTGCTCACTGCCTGGCTATGGCGCCGCCAGATTTCAGCGGGAATCCGCAGCAACTCTTCGCTGCCATTGCTAAATTTGAGCTGCAGGATGATAGGCATCACAAGCCCACCTTTATTGGCAAATTCAAACTGATAGAAGTGCTTTTTGGATTGGAGCAAGGCCTTTTCTTCGGGCTCTAGGCCCTTGACCAGTTTATCGAAGGCTTTGCGATCCTTGCCCGTCACTGTAAATCGATCGTAGCGATTGTAAAAGTCTGAAAGCTCCGGGTAGCGTTCCACGCGGCGATTCAGGGATCGATTCCTCTGCTTGGTAATGGACTCCGGCTCTGCCTGATACTGGTCTTTGTCGAAAGAGCGCTCAACTTCCTTGTTTTGAGTATTGATAGTGAAGTGATGGATCTCTTCAAGACTGATGTCAACATGATCGGTGCTGTAAAACCATCCTCGCCAGAACCAATCGAGGTCGACACCAGAAGCATCCTCCATAGTGCGAAAGAAATCCGCAGGCATGGGTCGCTTAAACTTCCATCGCCGCGCGTATTCACGGAAGGCAAAGTCGAACAACTCTCGGCCTAGGATAGTCTCCCTTAAGATGTTTAACGCCGTGGCGGGTTTACCATAGGCATTATTGCCGAACTGCCACAGGGATTCAGAGTTCGTCATGATGGGCACCTGCTTCTCGCTCGCCATATAGTCGATGATGTTGCGGGCCTCTCCCCGGCGTGAAGGATAGTTTTCTTCCCAAGACTGCTCTGCCAAGAATTGCACGAAGGTATTAACCCCCTCATCCATCCAAGTCCACTGCCGCTCGTCGCTATTAACGATCATAGGAAAGTAGTTGTGCCCAATTTCGTGGATAATGACTGAAATCAAGCCATATTTAGTGCGTCGTGAGTAGCTGCGCTCACCTGTTTTTTTGTCGATCTCAGGACGGGGGCCATTGAACGTGATCATGGGATACTCCATACCACCTACCGGGCCATTAACTGAAATGGCTGTTGGATACGGGTAATCGAAAGTATACTGGTTATATTGCTCGATAGTGTGAACAATGGCATGTGTCGAATACGTTTCCCAGAGAGGAGTCGCTTCCTCAGGGTAATAGGACATAGCCATCACATCTTGGCCGCCACTCTTCAAGCCTTGGGCATCCCAAATAAATTTAGGCGATGAGGCAAAGGCAAAATCACGAACTTTGTCTGCTTTAAAGCGCCAGGTTTTACTGTCTCCACTTGCTCCCTTGGCCTCATTAGCCTTAGCCTCTTCCGGGGTGATGATATACATGGGTTTAGAACTGGTCTTAGCCTGGCTCAGCCTTTGCCGCTGATTTGAACTAAGCACAGAACTCGGGTTCTCCAAGGTTCCCGTAGCCGCAACCACGTGATCTGCCGGCACGGTAATGTTCACCTCGTAGTCGCCAAACTCAAGGGTAAACTCACCGCCCCCCAAGAACTGCTTATTGTGCCAGCCACCTGCATCGCTGTAGGCAGCTAAGCGAGGGTAGAATACCGACATCTGATAGATGTAGTTATTCTTTTCCTTAAAAAACTCATAGCCAAATCGCCCACCCATCGCCTTTTGATCATGAATATTAAAACTCCACTTCACCTTAAATGAGAGGCTGCGGGTTGGCCTAAGAGGCCGCGGTAGATCTACACGCATCATAGTGTCGTTGATGGTATGAGGGATCGCCTTACCATCCATATCAGTGACGGATTCGATCCGATAATCAAGATCGAAGGCATTGCTTTCCAGGATATTTCGCAAGGTGCGATAGCTTACTTTGGGCTCATCCAAGCCAGTCTGGGTTAAAACGCGGCCCGCACTCTGATCCCTTGAGCGAGACTCTAGATGAAGCCACAGGTAGTAGAGAGAATCGGGAGAGTTATTCTTATAGGTAATGATTTCTTCACCAGATATTCTCTGATTTTTTACGTCTAATCGCAGATCCATCTTGTAGTCTACCTGCTGCTGCCAGTAGCGATACCCGGGAGCCCCAGACGCTGTACGATAGTCATTAGGTGTAGGTAAGAGTTCTTCCAGTTGGCGGAATTTATCGTCGAAATTCATCTTCTGGTCGGCAATTTCAGCGCGTTTTGAGATACTCGCCCCACTTCCTAGGGACCAAAGAAACGTCAGGCACAGCAGGCCACTTCGTAACATCGAAAACTTCATCGTGACTCCATAACTTTTAGTAGTTTCCAAGGGCTTTTAGCATCTTTTTCAATCCTTCGCTGCACAACAAATTGGCGTGGATTTAGGAGGCTTATTGTCCATGTAATTTACTCATTTCACTCCATTGCCTAACCCAGTGTGATTTGGCACAGTCGTTCTTTAGATTCTGCAACGAACTCAGGGGTTTTAGAGTTGGTATAGCCCTTGCTTATTCAGAGATGTTCTACGACATCTCACAATGGAGGATTCTCATGGAACAAGAAAACCCAATCAACACCATCCCCGATCAAGTTAAGCTCCAAGACATTGATATGGACGACGTCATATTAGACCTTGAAGAGGCTCGCCAAGGCATCAAATCATTGATCGACGAGCTGCAGGTTCAATGGCATTTGGCAGGAATGGAAGGCCGAGATTTGCGCAAGGACATGATCAAGTCTCTTGAGATTGTTAACCGCAACCTTAACAGTCAGGAACAAGACATTCGCACAAAACTCGATCGCTTTGGTGTTCATAGCCACCTCGGCCTGATGGATATCAAGGAACAGTGGGAAGCAACAAAAACTGCCATAAAAGCGGAAATTCAAAAAGCTCATGACGAACACACCCGCTCCAAGCATTTGATGCACGATTTTAATCATCAAGCAGAGCAAGCAAAAGCCTCACTCGAAGACTTCATCAGCGAAGAAGCAAAGACTTTACAGAAGGGCTTCAAGCGCACGGCAAAAGTACTCAACCGCAGCATTCATGACTTGATAAGCTACGTCAAGAAATAAAAGCTACGAGCCTCGCTGGTATACAGCGAGGCATTTCCACGGCCTTTCCATCAGCAAAAGCCATACAATTTCTAAGATCTCGGTTTTGTCTTTGCTTGGATCAGTGTACTCTGAAGGCTCCGTATCGAGCTGGTTTTAGAGATATCTGTAGTAGGCAAATTCATGACGAAGAAAAAAAATGCAAAGATCCTCATCCTCTTTGCTCATCCGGCCCCTTATCAATCAGAAGTCAATCTCCCCTTATTTTGGGCTTCCAAAGCCGAAGATGATGTGACTGTCGTCGATCTATACGGTGAGTATCCTCGATTTCGCATCAACATTGACCGAGAGCAGCAGCGACTGCTGGAACACGATGTTTTGGTATTTATGTTTCCTCTCTATTGGTACTCAACGCCAGCGATTTTAAAAGAATGGCAAGATTTGGTGCTAGAATACGGCTTTGCCTACGGGGCAGATGGTGCGGCTTTGAAAGGTAAAACCTTCCTCTGTGCAGTCAGTGCTGGTGGTCCAGCCCAGGCATACTGTGAGGAGGGCTACAATCACTATACCATCCGCGAGCTTCTACGGCCCTTGGAACAAACAGCTAGCCTCACAGGCATGAACTTCTTGCCACCATTCGCCTTGTTCAGCTCTCGTTCGGCGGTCGAAGATAGTCGGTTGGAGAATCACATCCAAGATTGGAAGCGAGTGCTCCAAGCCTTGCGAGAAGGGCGAGTCGATTATGAAGCCGCAGACCGCTTGAACCGCATCAATGCCAACCTCGATTTGGTCATCAAGGAGCCCACATGATCGAATATTTTATTCAAACCTTTATCTATCTGTGCGCTGCGGTGGTATCCGTGCCCATTGCCAAACGCTTCGGCCTTGGTTCGGTACTTGGCTATCTGATTGCTGGTGTCATCATTGGTCCAGTGGTGGGGCTGGTAGGCAGTGAAACTACGACCATTCAACATTTTGCTGAGTTCGGCGTGGTCATGATGCTATTCCTCGTTGGCTTGGAATTAGAGCCTCGCATGCTTTGGCGGATGAGAACACGGCTCCTCGGCCTAGGAGGCTTGCAGGTTGGCTTAACCATCACCCTGATTGCGGCGATCGCCGTAGCATTCGGCCAGTCTTGGAATACTGCCATAACCATAAGCTTAATTTTTTCGTTGTCCTCCACTGCCATCGTCTTGCAGACTTTTAATGAAAAAAATCTGACCAAGACTGAAGGAGCCAACACCGCCTTTTCGGTTCTCTTATTTCAAGATATCGCTGTGATTCCCATGCTTGCCTTTATCCCTCTGCTTGCTATACCCGAGCTTGCCAGCGTGGGTGCGGAAGCCACTGCTGGTGGTCATCATGAAGAGCTGAGCTTAGTTTCTGGCTTGTCTGGTTGGCTTTACGCGCTCGTCGTCGGAGGGGCGGTAGCCGGCGTTGTTTTTGGTGGCCATTACCTCAGCCGACCATTATTTAAATTTGTCGCCAACGCGGGGCTTAGAGAAGTATTCACTGCTGCTACCCTGCTGCTCATTATCGGTATCGCTGCATTGATGAGTCTGGTGGGCCTGTCCCCGGCTTTGGGGACATTTTTAGCTGGAGTTGTCCTTGCCAACAGCGAATTCCGCCATGAGCTAGAATCGAATATTGAACCATTTAAGGGGCTACTACTAGGGCTGTTCTTTATCACTGTCGGGGCAGGAATTGATTTTGGCCTCTTATCGTCCAACACCTGGCAGGTGTTGGCGATGACTCTGGGAGTCATGCTGGGCAAGGGCCTAGTACTCTTCATTCTCGCCCTTTTATTCAAAGTCCAAGGCAAAGATCGCTGGCTCTTCACGTTAAGCTTAGCGCAAGCCGGGGAATTTGGCTTTGTCTTGCTAAACTTTTCCGTGCAAAGCCACGTGCTTCCTCCCGAGATGTCGGGCATTCTGTCGCTAGTGGTTGCCCTTTCTATGTTTCTCACCCCAGGTTTGTTCATCCTGTTCGACCACGTGATCCGGCCAGCATTTGACAAACAGTCAGACCAACGAGAACCTGACGTTATTGAAGAGCGAGGTCTCGCAATCATCGCAGGCATTGGTCGCTTTGGACAAATCGTCAACCGCCTTTTGGTCGCCAATAAGGTCAACACCGTTGTTCTCGACTACCAGGCTGGCCAGATTGATCTCATGCGTAAGATCAATGTCAAAAGCTATTTTGGTGATGCCACCCGCCCCGAACTGTTGCATACAGCAGGCATCGAACAGGCAAGGCTCTTCGTTGTGGCTATCGATCAAAAAGAACCGTCCATTGAGCTGGTCAAATATCTTAAACACACCTACCCCAATCTTAAGGTCCTCGCCCGCGCCTTTGACCGTGGTCACTCCTATGCCCTTCGCATGGCTGGCGCTGACTACATTGTGAGCGAAACCTACTATTCCGCACTGGAAATGGGGCGCGTGGCTCTTGAAAATCTTGGCATGCATCCATTCCGTGCCGAGCAAGTTCGCGTCACATTTGACGAGCTAGAGCGCCGAAGCAAGGACCACTTGTTCGAAATCTGGAAGAAGGGCCGCGAGGACAACCGCTTTACGAGCAATTACCGCGAGGTTTTCATTGAGTTCGAAAAAGCGTTAAGCGAGGCGATGCAAGAGGATCGTCGCGAGAACATGTCGCGAACCGACCGAATGTGGAACCCTCCTCCCAAGCGCTATGTCAGCGAAGTACAGGAGAATTTAGACCATTGAGGCGCTAAGCACCTTTTTTTTCTTTATGATTACAAAGATCGCTGGCAAGTATCTCAACAATACCTTTTAAGGTTTCCATATCGATTGGTTTGGTGAGAAAGTGATCCATGCCAGCCTCTTGGCAGCGCTCCCGTTCCTCATTAAAAGCGTGAGCGGTTAAGGCCACGATCTTGGGCGCACGGCACTCAGCCTTCAAACGGCGGGATGCCTCATACCCATCCATCACCGGCATGGTACAATCCATAAAGATCACATCGTATTTTTTTTCAGCGCAGCAATTGAGAGCCTCTTGCCCATGGCATGCGAAATCTGACTGGATTCGCCAAGTTTTGAGCATCTTTGCTAAGACCTTACGATTCAAGGGATCATCATCTACCACCAGAACTTTCATGTCTTTCAAATCGATAAGACCTTGAGCGTCAGTTAGCAGCATCTCGTCTGATGGTGGTTTTTTATCTTCACCTAAGGCCCAGGCTATGGTTTGAATCACTCGTCCTTGGGGCATGGCACCCCGCAGCTTAAGTTCTCCAGCCTCTCGCCCTTCATGATCGAAAAGCACAATGCTCGGTAAAACCCTTTCCTTTCCCGAGCCTTCCTTGTCTCTGGGTGGTTTAAATCTAGTATCCACCATAATGAGATTAAAGTCCCGCTCGTCATAACTAACGGGATCAGAAGCATCAGCAAACGTTACCGCAACACCTCGGCCACCAAGCTGCCGTTGAAGAATTTCGAGCACATGTATGTCTTGCCCAAAGATCAGAATCTTCTTTCCTTCGATCGACGATCTCGCCCGTTCGATATGCTCAACTGACTTTGGCACAAAACTAAACCAAAATTCTGAGCCTTTGCCCTCTTCGCTGTGAACGCCCACCTCGCCGCCCATCAACTCAGCAAAGTTCTTACATACCACTAGCCCGAGGCCGGTACCGCGGGTAGAATCGTCTCGATTGACTTGAACAAAGGATGAAAATAACTTGTCGATCTTCGATTGAGGAATACCTTCCCCTGAGTCCTGAACACCAACCCGAATCCTTGATTGCTCATCGAACGACACTTCCACGATAATCGTACCCTCCTCGGTATACTTCATCGCGTTGCTCAAATAGTTCATCAAAACTTGCTTGATCCTATCAGGGTCAGCCTCAACCTGTGCAGGGATCTCAGAATCAAAATAGTCACTAAGAAATATTCCCTTAGTCTCTGCATCGGCAGAATACACGCGGATACAGTCTGACACCAAAGTCCTCAGATCGAATTTCTCATAGTTCAGCTCCATCTTGCCTGATTCAATCTTAGATATATCGAGAATGTCATTCACAATCGAAAGCAAGCGATTCCCACCCAACTCAAGGCCCTCGACCAACTCGCTTTGCTCGTCATCAAGGGTCGTGCTTTTGAGAAGTTTCGTCATACCCACAACGGCGTTCAGAGGAGTTCGAATTTCGTGGCTAAATTGAGCGAGAAACTCAGATTTCATTTGCGATTGGTTATCAGCAGCCTTCCGCGCCTCCCGCAGCTGATTGTCAAGCTTCGCTCTTTCCCTGGCAAATTTAATCTGCTTAGGAAATATCCGTGGGTCGATTTCATTTTTATCGATGAAGTTATAGGCACCGTACTTCGCAGCTTCGAAACTCTTATCGGGATCGTCAAGCCCTGAGACAATGATAATTGGCACTGACGGGTAGCTTTCGAGGAGCGCTTTAAAGGTATCCATGCCTTTGGAATCGTGAACGGATAGGTCTGTGATGATTACATCATCATCACCAAGACTTTCCTGACAGGCACGTTTCAGATACTCGTGGTGGACGATGGAATATTCGCCAGACGGCACGCAACGCTGGATAAACCACGCGTCATCCATATCATCCTCTAACAGTAAGATTTTAGGCTTTCCTGATGACAGTTTACCCTCCGGTTTAAGCTGTGGCATCATGATCGATCCTTTCTCAATCCGTAAGGGACTGATGAAAAAGACTGCTCCTGTAACAGCGTCTCTATCGTCATAAATGGGATGTTCAAGAGAAAAATCACAAAAACATCCAGATTGACTAGCAAATTAGAAAGTGGCTGATAATGAACTTAAGAGGAAAGCAGAAACGGGTTTAAGGGCAGCTCTGAATTCGAGGCCCTCAATTCTAACCGAGATGAAATTTTTTTACCGTTTATTTGGTGTCGGTTCCATCACTTGATTCTACTTGTTGAGACTGTTCAGCGGGGGGAGGCAAATCAGGTTCAGAATCCATTTGATAGCCAGAGTAGAAGCCAAGACTAAACACGACGAGAAGAAG
The DNA here is from genome assembly GCF_900177345.1 of Pseudobacteriovorax antillogorgiicola. Taxonomy (NCBI): domain Bacteria; kingdom Pseudomonadati; phylum Bdellovibrionota; class Oligoflexia; order Oligoflexales; family Pseudobacteriovoracaceae; genus Pseudobacteriovorax; species Pseudobacteriovorax antillogorgiicola. The sequence continues at coordinate 163,865 of NZ_FWZT01000008.1, read as the reverse complement.
AAATTCAAATCCCATAAGAACTCCACAAAATACAACTAGAAAAAGGGATCGAGAGCTATCTGCTCTCACACCCTGCTGTGCAAGAGCAAGGCCACCTTTTTCAATCGACCCAGCTCCAGCTATATCCTAGATTTAATTGTTAAGCTGCCGTGGGAGCCGATCGAGCGAAGCTGCTAGGCTCCAGGCAAGTGACTAAGACTTGCACGGGACCCATCGATGCGACTTATATTTTCATTATTCAATTTCACATTCTTAAAACACTAATTTAATTGAATTAATGAGATATCCTTGAGATGCGACTTAGTTCTACCGATAAGATTATTAATCTTGGAGGGACCATGAGATATTTCATCAGAATCTGCCTACTAGGCTTCATCACATCATGTACAGGGATAATTGATTCGCCATTGGACAAGCGAGGCGAAGGATCCGATGCAGGACCATCTGCAGTTGCGGAGCAAAATGCCAATCAAGACACGCCTACGGCAAACAACGATTCATCTGTCCACTTCGAAGCCCCTTGTGCTATGTGCCACGAAGAAGACCGAAAAAGTCCGGATCATTTCACAGGCCAAGACTGTGCCTCTTGTCATTCCTATCCAAGTTGGGCCGAAACCACAGTAGCATTCAGCCACACACCTAAACCAGAAACTTGTGAACAATGCCATCAGCGCCCGGCCAGTGGCTTGCGCGCTTACCCAAACCAAGGACCACCAGATGGCTTTGACCCCGATGCCAATAGCCCAGGAAGCGGCCACTACGTTGGTCAGGACTGCGTTTCCTGCCACCAAACCCCAGATGAAGGTCAGCCTCAGTTTGTGTTTACCCATAGTAGCCCGCAACCGGGAGTTTGTCTTCCTTGTCACTTCAATGATGGTCAGGGAGAGCACTTGAATGATGGTGACGTTATGCTCAGTGATCTAGGTAATTGCGCAAGTTGTCATCAAAACTTTGATGCCAATCAAACCCGAAACTTCGAGCCTGTTAATGGCGACGACTGATAAATAGAGCTATCTCATATGTTAGAAGGGAAGTAGGCGGTCGAGCCATCGGCTTAAACTACTTCCCTTTTTACCTCCTCCGTTTTCTAAGATAAGAAGCTTCAAGCCTTGCCTCTGCCACTTTTTCGCAGCCTCAAGAGGTAAGAGCCCCTCCAGCTCAGAACGCACAGTCAGCGAAGCACCACTGTTGATAAGATAGATAGCGATCTCATCGTGGCCTTGCTTGATGGCTTCAACTAGTGGTGTGGTCAAGATCTCGGGATGCTGGTAGTCCAAATCCACAGCAGCATCCACGTGATACTTCACCATAGGAAGATTGTTTTCTTGAACCGCTCGAAATAAGTCTTTCCAATCACCTGCAGACACTGCTAACTCCAAACCCCAAAAAACCTCGATACAGCCAGAGTAACTAAGAGTATCAGCTATACGAAGCGATAGTGTCTCTCAATCATTGCTAAATTTTAGTCGATAGAAGCCATGAAGTATAAAAACTACATAAATGTCGCGACAACCTCGCGAGAGCCCCTATAGTATTGATAAAACAAGGGATAAATCCTACTATCTTGCTTCACCGGAAAATTTTCAAAAACTTTATCTTGTAACTTTACTATAAATAAGCAGTTAAAACCCGCACATTCCTATCTCAGTTTCGTAAATTTACAATATGAGGCCACAGTAAGGAGTTTGTCTCAATTCCATATTCTTTGTATGAATAGGAGACTTGATTTTAATGAAATCAAATTGATTCTAAGCGTTCATAACCTCAGCTGTTTTGATACTACCTACACAGACGGACTGAGACGCACACAGGGGAGAGAATAACTCATGATAGCAAGAAAGAGTCTGCTAGCGATGATCGCCGGCGCTTGGGTCACACAGGCCAGCGCAACACCCAGAACTGCATTCGTTCATCTCTTCGAATGGAGTTGGGATGATGTGGCTGAAGAGTGCGAACAGGTGTTAGGACCAAAAGGCTTTGCCGCAGTCCAAGTATCACCACCCCAAAAGTCTATCAATGGTGGAGCTTGGTGGACGAGATACCAGCCGATCAGCTATGAGATTGTCGGGCGAAGCGGCAACCGCTCTCAATTCCAGAGTATGGTGAATCGCTGCCAGGCAGTTGGTGTCGATATTTATGTTGATGCCGTGATCAATCACATGGCTGCTTCTGGAAATCGAAACTACCCTGAAGTTCCCTATGGCCCCAATGACTTTAATTACTGCGGCTCACCAATAGATTACTACGACCGCTACAAAGTGCAGTTCTGCGACCTCGTTGGTCTCAACGATCTAAAAACAAGCAGCGACTATGTTCAAGGTAAGATCGCCGACTACCTCAACGACCTCACTCGTATGGGTGTGAAAGGTTTTCGGATCGATGCAGCAAAGCACATTCCAGCAGGAGATGTGAGAGCGATCGTAAGCCGCCTTGAAGGCAATCCGTATATTTTTCAAGAGGTGATCGAAGCCTTTGGAGAACCGGTTCGTCCTGAAGAATACGTTGGTAACGGTAACGTTACTGAGTTTCGTTTCGAGCGAGAGATGGGCGCTATCTTCAAGGGTTTTAAGCCATTGAAAGAGCTGCAATGGATTAACCGTAAGGGCTGGCTGCGCAGCGATCAGGCTGTTGTCTTTGTGTCGAACCATGATGACCAACGCCAGTACCCAGAGCGAACCCTCACTTACAAAGACGTTGGCAACCTCTACTACATCGCAGAGATTGCAATGCTAGCCTATCCATATGGCTACCCCAAGGTGATGTCGAGCTATTACTTTAGTGACAAGGATCAAGGTCCCCCTAGCCGTGGACCAAATACCGGTGATCGCTGTTTTGATGGGGGTTGGGTCTGTGAACACCGATGGAACGGCATCGCAAACATGGTCGAGTTTAGAAACCAGACAGCTGGCGAGTGGCGACTTAGCCATTGGTGGGACGACGGTTCCAATCAAATCGCGTTTGGCCGCGGTGGTCTTGGCTTTGTCGCTATTAATCGCAACGACTTCCAATCTTTGAATCAGCGTTTGCAAACAGGAATGCCTGCTGGTGAGTACTGCGATATTGTTCACGGTAATTTTGATAAGGCTACTGGTCTTTGCGATGGACCGACGGTAACTGTGGACGGCAGCGGCTTTGCTTCCTTTGATGTGGCTACCATCGATGCTGTAGCAATCCATGTTGGTGCCAAGGTCGGCAAAAGCCAAGGCGGAGACAATGGCAGTACACCTTTACCGCCACCAGAAGGCAGTAGGGACATCACGTTTATCTGTGACAACGGTGAGACCGTCCTTGGCCAGAGCGTTTTCGTCGTTGGCAATATTCCTGAGCTAGGCAACTGGAAGGCAAGCCAGGCGATTAAAATCGATCCCGACAACTATCCCCAATGGGAAGGCACTGTCACCATCGACTCCAATGGTACTGTGGAGTGGAAATGCATCAAGGGTCAAGACGATTCTCCGGCTTCAGGAACGGTCTGGCAGTCTGGACCCAACAATACACTCAACCCAGCAGGCTCTTCCAGCACAAGGGGCTCTTTTTAAAGTTTCCTTTTAAAAATGCTCCCTTACGGGGGCATTCCATCCCCTTCTACCATCTAAACACCTGCAATCACTCAGGTGTTCTTCTGGATTCAGCGAAGTATTTACTATTGACTTACTATTTTTAAACTAGTAAATAGTACGCAGTTTGAATCTGGAGGCCCCTACAATGAAAATCGTTCTGCCCATGATCAGCCTAATCTTGTTTGCCCTTGGCTGCGGTGATGAAAAAGAAGCCACTAGCGAAGCAAAGTTACTTTACTCTGCTTGTAAGATTGAGCAACAATCCAGCGACATGGTTATTACCGAAGTCTATCGCCATGTTAATCAAGCCGTGGTTGCTGAAAAGGTCTCCACAGAATCTTACAATTGGTGTGAATACGAAGAAGAAAGCAATACTTTCAAGCCTGTGACAGAAGACAGCGCTGTGCCTCAAAGGAGACTGCCATGAATCAGCAAATTGAAAATTTCTGCAGAAGCCATCGATTGACTAGTAAAGAAACACAGGTCATGGGCCACCTGATCGGCGGCCAGGATACTTCCGCTGCTTATCTAGCAGAAAACCTTCAAGTTTCGCCCAACACTATTCGCATCCACCTGCGAAACATCAATTTCAAACTGGGCACTCACAGTAAAGCGCAGACTCTCCAAAAATTTATCCAATCGCTGACCCCATAATCCCTTGGGATTCTCAGCGCTTGGCTTCCAAGCGCGCCAAGGAAATCAAATTCTAAAAAAATTATTTGTACAAGATTCAGTCTTTCAAGAGCCCCAGGTGGTTCTATATAACTCTATTTTGATTCACTTAATCACTCTTCCTTGAATTACACCTAAAACCAAATCGATCGGAACCGAAGTATATTGTGTACAAGGACTTGCTACTAGAGGAGACAGTCCATGAAAGCCAACACACCATATTTCAATGCCAAGGTATTTCTTGAGTTCCTTTGTTTTTTTGTAATGGCATTTTCCTGCTACATCGCAGCCCAAAGCTCTGCCTTGGCGAAAAAGTCTGGTGGAATGGAAGAAAGTAGAACTTTTATAGAAAAAAAACGAGGCCCTCAGTAAGGGGCCTCGCTCTTAGGCTATACGAAGAATGAGAGGAAAGCTATCTGATATAAGCAGGATCACCTTCCCGTTTGACATTTATCTCTTCGTAGCATTTGAGAGCTAGCTTAAGAAGTTTTTTTGTACAAATTCAATGATCTATAAACTAAGTGATCTTAGTTATTTAGTACCTTTGTTTGGCTCTAGAGAATGAATCATTCTTGTATAAAAGCCTGTGACTCGCTCGGATTCACTCCCGCTCCCCTTGCGGGGGTGAATCCCAATTTTACCTTCGGGGAAAAAATTCTGATGAATTATCCCAGCTCCTCGCCGATTAACTCGAAGAACCGCGCCTCGGGGGACGGATGAAAGCCAATCATAGCTTAAGCCTAATGTTCTATGGGTTTCTCGCAACTGCGATCGCCTGTGGAACTTACATTGGCAATCCGGAAGAAGGTGATTCCACCCAAACAGAAACAGAAGGTGTAGGAGACCCGGAGGATGGTGATACACCTGGAACTCAGGACCCAGTGCTTGATCCTGATAGCGAGCTTCCTGATGAACCTATTGTGAATGACCCCAGTGGGGCAGCAGATAGTTTGTTTACCCTGGCTCTGACAGATGCGCCGATTGATGATCTTCAGTCATTTTTTATAACTATTTCAGAAGTCATCATCCGGCAGGAATCTGGAGGACTGGTAAACATTCCTATCAGCTATTCTCAGGAAATCGACCTTCTCAATTACCAGGGTAGCCAATCAATTGTGTTCGCCGCCTCGAATGATATTCCATTAGGAAACTATAGCGAAATCAGGGTCACCTTAGATCCCAATAATCCACCGCGGGCGATAGATAAGGCGGGCGGCAATATTGAAGTGAATGCACCCAGCGCTGAAACTTCAGGTATCAAAATAGCTAGCAACTTTACCGTTGATGCCAGTGGAATAGGAATTACCCTAGATTTTGATCTCCGAAAATCCCTCAAAGTCACGGGTCCCCGCTTAAAGCTATCTCCAAAGATTCGGGCTGCCAAAAACAAGGAGGCCTTTGGTGTAGCCGGGCTGATTCAACTAGCCAATGTAGTGTGTATCTACGAGGAAGGCACTGTAGCGGACACCACTGACGAATGTGACAACGCTCTCAGTGCAGCGCTCGTGGGCGAATCACGATTCAAAATTGGATTCGTTCCCAATGGTCGCTACTACCTAAGGTTTTTTCAAGATGACAGCAGCATCGACTCAGAAATCTTCACCGTCGATGGTAAGAACGTGCGCGTCGATGAACCCTCCAGATAATATGTATTTTTAGGAGCTTATCACTCCAGCTTACTCGGTGACATGACACCCGCAAAAGGTCAAGCTGCGAAAGGTTAAAGTTCAATGATTCTCTACCGATCCAGAATAGAACGGAAGAGGCGTTATGGCAAAGTTGTACCCATCGGAAATTATTTTCAGCTTCGATCTCGAAAGCTCAGGGCTCCATGCGGAGGTCGGGCAGCCCTATCTCTTGGAATTCGCCATGATTCCAATGAGCCTAAAATCGATGAGTCTGATTCAAAAGCCATTTCATGTTTATCTCAAGTGCCCTTCTGTGGACGAAATGAAAGCCCAAGGCAAGATTTCAGACTTTGTCCTTGGCAACCAAAACCTGATGCAGGTCGCTAAAAAAGCTCATAAAGAGGGCATCGGTGTTGACGAAGCTAAAGACAAGATAATTCGCTACTTGGATGAGTTCAAAATTGATTCAAATGACAAAAATCTGCGCCCCAAGGCAGTGATCCTTTCGAAAAGTACGGGCGGTTTGGACCGGCGATTGATTGGAGAGGTTTTCGGTGACCCATGGGTCGAAGAGCTATTCACCCATCAAATGATCGATATTACATCGAATGCTAACTTCGTGCTTCATGCCCAGCTGGGAATCATCGAAACACGCTCACCCAAGAAACTCGTGGCACACTTACTTGGTAAGGATGATGTCGCTCACACCGCCTTGCAAGATGCCATCGACATGGGACACGTCTACTTAGAATTGGTCAAGCGAGTATCTGCCATTCGCCAAGAGCGCGACGAACTAAAGCGCCTGATCGAGGAGCTACGGGAAAGTTGATTGCCCAAACATCTAGGGGCTTGGATTCGGCGTTCTATTTTGGGGAGCAGTTAGTCAAAATCTGGAACTCCAAACAAGTTGTCACAGCTCGTGCATTGAAAGGACTGAAGACAAAATCCGAATTTTTGATCGTTTTCGTTCCAATAATCTCGGTAACACAAAACTACAGCTTCAAGAAAAACATCGCGAGCCAGAGACCCTCGCTCAAGGGCAAGTTGATGAAAATCTTGTTCCTCAAGTTCACCTAGATAGGCCATAAAGAGCCATAGTGTGTTGAGTAAACTATATCTCTGCTATTTGGCCCAGCAATCAGAACTGGATAGGAATCTTATCTTATAGTTCTAGAAGGATTTCCGCTACCGATCTTGGTCTCATCTATAGCTTATCGGGTACAGAAGTAGCTAGAGAGGAGCTGTTTGAGATTTCTTGATGATGGATCAGAACGAGTGGAAGCCCCCGACGGGCCGCGGATAGATTGGTGAAACCCGGCCTTCTAGAAGGGATCGACCTTTTTCTTGGGTAGCATGATACAAGTACCTCCTTGACAAATTGTTATTCCTCCTGGGCACAATCTCAACTGTGCACTGCCCCGAATACGAACAACTTCCATCAGGCTTCACAACGATGTCCGCTAACAGAACACTAGAAGCCATAAAGAGTACTGTAAGCAAGATACGCTTCACGGTATTACCTCCTTGCAATTTCAATCTTGTAAAGACCATCCTGGTCGTCCCATGATATTTTTAACTTTCCAAGGTGTTGGAGAGATTCGTAAATTGGCATATTGAAAGTACTGGTATTCTTATCTTTGGTATACTTCATCTCTACAGTGCAAACTTCATTGTCACAATCGATTGTAGTTAGGTCTCGATCGTAGTTAGGGCCAATGGTTTCTCTAAGGTTGAAATCAAGGTCGGTTCTAACCTCTTCAGGGGAAATATCAGTTCTAAATCTGCCATCGGAAGCTGGCTGCTCTAGGGACTCAGCTACATACTCTTTCTCGATGCCAATAGTAGTTTTTTCTGCTCTAATTTTTTTGCAGGGGCTTCTAAGGCGTTGGCTACCAGGACACCTAGCCTAGCGCCTCACCATTTCTCCCCAAGACTCATTTCTAAACCTAAGCCTCGACCTGGAGGTACTATGAACTTTTTTTACATTATGGCATTGGCGAACAAGATCGTTGACGATCACAAGCTTCGTCACCTTGGAGGGAAAGAGTTGCTTGAGCTGCTTGAGGCTATTGATGTTGAGGTTTTGCCCGTGTGGGCTGCTCTTGAGTTTGACAAACCTGATAACAGCTTTAGTGCATCTGGTTTGGCCACGTCAAAGATATTTTTTTCTCTTTATTAGCACAAGAAATTTCGTACTAAAACATCTGGCTTAATGGAAATTTCAAGCCTAAAGCGAATATTGACTGAATCAAGGTTTATTTTTCCTGAATAGAACTCATCATCCCCTACTGGAATACAGTCGCTAGCAACTAGAGTTGTTGTGTCCTCAGTCAGAGTAATTTCTCCTTTCACAACATAATATTGCTGGCTGATGCAATTAGCTGTTCTCAGGGAAAGTATTCGAACAGCAATGACACTCTTATCGGGAATGACCTTCAATTGAAGGCTGATGTCAGAACAATCCACCTTGTACTCATAGGATTGATCATCGTCCTCAAAAAATGGTTCTTGTTCGAATAAATATAATAAATCTGATTCGTTCCAATTTAGCATCTCAATTCCTTATGGGTCTAGTGTCTGAATACGGTAGGAATTCAGTTTCCAAGAGCCGTCTGGCTTTTTCTGCACTGAAGTTCCTAGACCCTTCTTACTATCGATAAATAAGATATCACCTTTCGTTCTTTCAACTACAATATCCGCATCGCGAATTACTTGGCGAGCTCCTTGATCATAGAGTCTCGTATTCGGTAACTGGTTAGGACCATCCTTAGCAAGTCCTGGGTGCCGATCCCATGCATGCTTGTTAAGCTCGTTTCTTTCCCACTTGGCGTTGTTTACAATGTCATTCCAGTCATACTTCGACTTTGGAACTCTTGTGCTATTCGGCCGCAATTTCAAAGGAGTTGCGAATTCTGTTAGTTCGTCGGAGTGTTTAATCCCACTTTTACGTGCGGAGCCTCCAAACTTCTTAACCCCATCAACAGCATCAGCACCCTTAAGCCCCATATCATCAGCTAACTTCAGCAGGGTATCCGCATTCGCAACGGAGTCTGGAGCACAGGCCAGAGGCATCTCACATGGCGTCAAACTATAACCAGTCTGAAATACAGTATCTAAATCATCAGCATCAAGGTCAAGAGCTTTACCACGCCTCGCAAACTTCCCTGCAACTTTCCCCACTGTTGAGTTGATTTTATTGGTTACTTTTACTGCTATCGCTGTGTTTTTTATAGCCGTACCAACCCCAGCGGTAAGAGTCCCAAAGGCTACTTCGCCTCCGATTCGCCCTATGATCTGCCCGCACTCTTCAGTCTCCTGATCGCAGGTAGACAGGTCGTCGTAAGCCTTAACAGCAAAACCTTTCATTGCATGCCAAGTTTTCTCGTACTCCACTACTGCGTTATATACTGCAATGCTGGAATCGATGGGGTGTGCTAAAAACTGCGCAAATCCTGTTGCCGCATCAATCACGACACCCCCAACCCCTTCCCCTATAGACAGAGCAAAGTCAGGGTTATTGGCAAGCCTATAGTGGAACGTCCAGATAAACTCTGCGGTCGCTAGGTATTGACCAATTACGGGTTGCTCTTGGAGGTAGGACAATCGGTCCATTGCGAGATCGATATAGAAATTAGCGCCATCGACTACATTATCGAGACCACTGATGGCATTTCCGATGCTCACGGCTTCATGTCCTTGGAAACTGCTTTGATCTAAAGACTTGAGGTACGGAAACTGGCTTGCTGCCGCTGGCGATACCGCTACGGCTGCAGGAGTTTGTCCCCTGTGAAAGTCTTTGTATCTACCAGCCATAGAAGCAACGATATTCGCCTCTCCTGGTCGGCCATTGTTTGCAAGGAACTGCGCCTTGTTCATCAGTTGATCGAAATTAGCGTCAAAGTCTGAGCTGTAACCCCAGCGGTCAATAGCTCTGGTAGGGTCGTCTATAGAGTTATCTGCTTCTTCAATTGCATTTGGATCTGGTATTTCTGGCTTTAGTACGCCACTGTCTAATATTGCCTGAGCATCGCTAGACAAGTCTTGACGGTTCGTAAGCACACTATTGAGGTGTCGATTCTCATCGATAATTTCACCCTTCTGACTCTGTAACTGCGAGTTTGGGCTAACTTTTCGACCTCTCAGAAGAGCTTTTGTTAGAGGACCCTCAATATCTCGGCCATTTTGAATATTGGTGATATCAGTACTATAGTCTACCAGCCTGCTCTCTAGTCGGTTCCGATAGCTAGCGATGCTTTCTTGGGCCCTAGCTTCATGGCCTTTCAATGCCCCCTTGAAGCTGCTTTGGCTCATATAGTTACAACCGAAACCACCGGTAGCACAGTACTTGAACGGGCCACTCTTATCTAGGTTGTCGTAAAGCTTTCCTAGCTCTCGATTATAGTTTCTGACGAACTCTCCAGGGAGACGATTTTCACTCCATGGGTTGATAACGTCATAGTTAAGATCGAAGGCATTTTCGACAGCAAAAGGATTTGAAGCATTAAATCCATCAGCCCTTACAGTACTTGCAAAACTAAGGACTGATAATAAGAGTGCAATCACAAAGGATCTTGGATTCATAGTGTTCATATTCATATCACATGCCCTCCGCAGGAATATAGGGTAGGAGGACTTCCTCCATGCGATCCAAAAGCTGAGAAACCCTTTCAGCTTCTTCTAAATTAGTTGGTTCGGAAATATGTATAAAAGGAGGAGATTCGCTCACAAACCTATAGTTATATGGGTCCGCCACTTGGAAGATAGCATACCTTGCAACGGTAAAGTCATGTTCGCTAAATTGAGTAGAGAATGAACCAAGCCTATTAAGGAGTCGTTTCACTCTTTCTTTTACGGCGCTATAGCTACTCGATGAGTTCTCACGCCGCTCAAGAAGCTCTGATGAGACATTCTCTTTAAGAGCAAGCAAATCGAATTGTCCTAGTCTCCCTTGATCTAGCAGTTCCTTGGCATCGGAGCTCGTAGCGACGCAATGTGCCTTGTATCTTGATCGAACAGCCTCTGCTCTAGCCCCCCAGGAAAGAACTTTTTCTCTAAGAACTGCAAGTTTATCGGATTCAGCTTCGAGAGCTGTACTCACATTTGCTAACAGCGAAATCATGTACTTCGAGTTACTATAGTGACCAATGACTCGAAGCATTTTTTCTTTGTCGCAACCAGTAACTTGGCCAAGATCGTTGTAGGAATTTAAAAAGTTTTCTAGGCTTTGTTCTAAGTCAGCTGCAGAGATCTGTGACTCTTTCGCAAGAACTATCGAAAGATTCTTAGTAACAGAGCTTAGATTATTCAGCTTGGCCTGTAGATCTTTCTGCTTCTGCTCTTCGTTTTCTATATCCTTTTTCAGGTTTGCTTCGTTTTGGCGGTCCTGAGGGTCTTTGTAATCACCTAATAGCTCTTTAATTGTCTCGAATACAGGGGCTAACTCAGGCTCGAACTCCCTACGGATCTTTGCGTTCTCCGCAGCGACTTGGTCTCGATAAGCTTTGAGTTGAGGGCGTATATCTTTACACCTAAATGTTTGGGGTTTGTTGTTAGCTGCTTTATTGAAACGCTGAGCTCCCCAATAAGTTTCGCACCAGGAGCGCTCCATGTTTCTTCGAAAGCCGTTTCTCCAATAATTACCGACGTGTTGCCACCTGAGGCGGCAATACTCGCCAGGCTCCACCTGCACCCAATGAACTCCTGGCTCGCCAGTTCTCACAGCATCATATAGATCCTTCTCACACACCATCCCCGCATCCGCGAATACTCCATTCACAACCTGTGGATCGATACACACCCCAGCACCAGTATTACTTGAACACACCATGTTCTGGTCGGCTTCTCCATCACGTGGGACAAAGTCTCCATGGAGAGGTTTGAGAGCTTTATTAAACTGATGTTCTAACCAGCCGCTATTGTTGCTTACGATGAGGGCTTTACCCCAGAGTGTGACTCTCGCAAACTGGCGCATTTGTTCAACCGCATCTGCGACTCGCGGCCCCTTCGGACCGCTTTCTGCAAATCTTTCCAGATACCACTCAGCTGCCTTAGCTAAGTTTTCCACGACAACTTTATTGAATAGTTCTTCCACAGGCTGGAGAGCCTTGGATAGGTTTTCAACTGAGATATCGTTCTTAAGGTTTACAAGCTCTCGGTTGATGTCAGAGCCAAGATCTCCGGCTGAATCGATTATGTCGGCTACTGTTTCAGTATTTCGAGTAACAAGGTCTTTGGATTTTTTTTCAAGATCTGCAGCTTGATCACTGACTTGAACGTATGCAGCATGAAGCTGTTCCGTTGAGGTTTTGAGAACCTCATTTGCAGCCCTTGTAACTTCGTTTTCAGTAACCTTTTTAAGGTTCACAGACTCAAGCTTCTCGATTGAATTTGTTACATTTTTTATATCGGCTTCTGAAACCTGGGCAACTCTTAGAGCAATCGCAAGAGCTTCTTTCTGCTTGTCGATAAAAAGTGCTTGCCTGGTGATCTTTGCTCGAAGAGCATCCGCCTGAACCGCGACCTTGTCAATCTCAGAAATCACAGATTTGATAGACTCGTTTCTTCCAAGAGCAGTCTTATTAAGATCAACCAAAGTTCGATTAAGTCCATCGACGCTGATCTTAAGTTGGTTCTTCCTCTCAGACAAGCTCGCTATGTTTCTCTTTAAACCATCTATTGTAGCTTTTAACGCTCGCTCTGCTTCCCTTGCAGCACAGTCGGCTGCCTTCGCCGTTTCGCAGACTGGATCAGAAACTTTCTGCTCCTGACGACACATTCTAAAAGGCTTGAATGTAGTAGGGCAAGGAGTGTGAAACGATGTCGATCTTACACAATTTGAATCACAACTCCACTCTAGTTCCGTTTCTGCAAGAATATCAGCAAAATTTGCTTCTACTGGAACATTATGGAAGACACCGAGGCCATCGCCAGCAACGATCTTTCCGACATGAAACCCAACTATCTTGTTCTCTTGAAGAAGAATTCCTCCTGAAGCACCTTTTATACTAGGGCAATTATGGATAAAGTACCCGTTACTAGGATCCGAAAAGAAAATCTGGCATCGATATGTTGGAGTAAACCCTGAGCGTGAATCATAGAAAATAAAATCTAGATCCTTCGTGAGGTCAACATCAGCAAATGTCATTGTCGGTTTGTTTGTAATGCTTTGAGCAAGAGTCAGCTCTACCAGATCTTGTGATCTTACAAGCTTGCTGACAGAGACTACCTCTGAAGAGGCTCCTTGAAGATTATAGAATTTATAACCTTTTTTCTCTTCTAGTACCTCAGGTTGATCCACACAATGTGCTGCCGTTCTAATGACCTTTGGAGCTACTCTATAAGCAGTGCAATCCCCGGACTCAGTTAGGAGATAGCCGATGTTATCTTGCAGTAAAGAAATTGTATCTTCAGTGCTTGTAGATTCGTCAATCACCAACCGAAGCCTAGCAAGCTTTTCGCTAATCAAACTCTGTGATTTTAGTTCAGCTTCCAGAACCTCTACTTGTTTTCTTGCCTCTGCGATATCAAGCCCTAGTTGCTGTTTCTCGGCTTCAAGTACAGCTTTTTCCTTTGCAAGACTAACCTTCTCAAGATCCAATATCTCAGTCTGAGAGGCAAGAGTTGATTCTTTACCACGAAGCTGAGATAGAGTTTCTTCAGCAGACTTATTACCTGACTCCAAGTTGGCTAATTGCTTTGCAAGATCCTCGGAGGTTTGATCTTGTGTAGCAAGCTGCGTTTCCAAAGATTTAACACTTTGGCGATCTTGAGAAAGCTGACTCTCCAAATCACTCTGCTGCTGGTTCAGCTGATTTATATTTTGCCTCTGTGAAGCAATTTGAGTATTCTTTTCGGCCGCTTGCCGCTCAAGTTCGGAGATCTCGATATTCAGCGCATTCTGTGTACTCTCTAGAGAGGATTGGTTATTTGGGAGACTGGGGCTGTAGACGTTCAGCACTGTATTAGCACCGAAACCACCTCCTCTATTGTTATATTTAACAACGATCTCAGATTCGTTGAATACAACAAAGTCATCATAGTTATCGCCGTTGATATCAGCAAATATTGTCGATTTGGTCCCATAATACCTTGAGCCAAGTATTAAAACATTTGAACCGAATCCGCCACGACGGTTGTTATACTTTACAACCGTTGAAGTTTCATTCACTACGACGAAATCGTCGAAGTTATCACCATTAATGTCGGCAAAAAGAGTTGCCCGAGAGCCATAATAGGGAATTGTTAGAATAGTTGTGTGTGGACCGAAGCCTCCCTGACGGTTGTTATACTTTACTGTTGTGGCTGAATCGTTAACAGCAATGATGTCATCAAAGCCATCGCCATTGATATCACCAAAGGTTGTTGCCTTGGAGCCGTAGAATGGGGAGTTTAGCAAAATTGCTGGTCCGGTAAATCCCCCTTGCCCGTTATTGTAACGGACCACAACTTCACCATTGTTGACGACAACCGTATCGCCGAACCCATTCCCATTCAAATCCGCGAAAGTACTAGCTTTACTACCGTACCATGGATAATTTTGGAGCATGATGTTCACTCCAAAATTGTTGTTGCCGTCGTTATACTTTGCAACTACAGCATTGTCATTCATGACAACGAGATCAGCTTTTCTATCACCGTTTAAATCTATTGCTGTGGAAGCTTTAGAACCGTAGAAAAGTCCAGCTTGACTGGTTCCTGCATAGAATAGCAGAAAGAAACTCAGAATCCTGACTGAGATCATATTGGGCCCTCAATAACTGATAACTAAAAGTCTCGCTCTAGTGAGTAACGAGAGGGATACGAAGATTGCAAAGTACTACTGCATACATTTCGCTTAGTCAACAGATAAGTCATTTAGACATTAAAAATTCTATTTAGAGGGCATACACAAAGATATAAAAGCCTGCAGGAGTCTGGGTATGTATACCAATGTACCTAGATTGTGATGAGTATTATCTTATGGTTACCTATCCATACAAAGCCCCCTAAGAGGGTGGGAAGGGGCCTGATAGAAGGCTTCAGCTTGAAAAGGCAATAATTTCAGAGGCCTTCAAGAGGAGCGACAGTCCTCTGTAAGATTGCCTAAGAATTCAATACTCTACACACCCAGGGAAGGCTTCGTGTCATTTCCTTTGCTTTCTGCTATATATCTTTGAACGTCAGAACTGGAACACCTTGGCAGATCTAGCCGCAAATCACAGAAGGAACCTATGGCAGGGGAAGACCAAACACTGAACCAAGAACCAAGCTCTAATGGAAAAAGTCGACGCATCACATGGCTCGGACTAATCCTCGTAAGCACTCTCTTAACAGCAAGCCTCTTTGTAAAGTTCGCTGTGCCTGCAATTTTGAAATGGGCTGTCGAGAGCTATAGCAGCGACTATACTCCTTGGCAGATATCGATCGCTGAGATCGACTTTTTCCCGTTGGATGGGGATATAGACATTCGTGGGCTCCAACTCTATCGCAACAAGCAAGAGCGATTAGCATTGCAAACTATCTCCCTCGGTGTGGCCCCGTGGGAAGCATTGCAAGGAACCCTTGTGGTCGATAAATTCGAAGCTACTGGGCTTAGCCTTGGAGCAGCCTACCAAAACAATATTCTAGAAGTCGCAGGCTTGGCCTTTGACTCCCCTCCCCAAGAGGCAAAACATGAAGCTGCTCAAAGTCCAGCTGCCGATACTGAACAATTTGCTGGCGCGCCAGTCATCATCGATCAGATTAATTTTGAAGACCTTGCCTTTGGCTTAGATTTGGATCAAAGTCAGCACCAGATTAAGGTAAAGCTTGGCCGCATTGGACCCACAGACCTCCACCAACTACCAGCCCAAATTCCACTTCACCTGGAAGCTAGTATCGATGATAGCCCCATCATAGTTTCAGGAAAACTGAGCTTGCCACTTGGGCAGTCAACACTCAGCCTGAAAAGCGAGGCTTTGCCCCTAGAGACAGTTTCTGCAATCATCCAGGGCTTTTCTCCAAGCAGTCTAAAGCTATCTGGCCACCTCACGTCAAGTGCAGACCTGAAGCTAGAGTTAAAAAAGGAAAGCACTGAGGCTAGCTTTGAAGTTATTCTGAAAGATGTCAAAAGCTCGGTGGAGCAAGGCGAGCAGCTTAGCCAAATTGCTATGGACCAGAGTCAACTAACTGGTCGAATTGAAACTAACTTTCATCCTATGGCAATGGTACCAGCTCAACAGCTAGTCATTCAAAGTCAGCAGAACTTGCTCCTTAAGGGAATTCAACTAAGCTTTAAAGATGCTTCCCAGGATCTGGAATTAAACGCCCAAGAGATTTCGCTCGACTTGAATGCAGCAGTCAAAGAGCAGCTTGCTAGCATGCATACAGGAGAAGGTTTCAAGTTACTGAAGGTCCATGTTCAAGATCGCACCCAAGATATCGAGACACATACTGATGATCTTAGCCTAGGCCTGGAAAAACTTAGTTTCAATATTGAAACCTCTACACTAGACGCGCTGACTCTGAATCTAAAAAATCAAATGATGAAGATTCGTCGCGAAACCCAGACCTACACTTGGCAGAGCCTAGCTCTCAATCAGGTGCACTACACCCTTGGTGCAACACCACTGAAAATTGGGGCTATCGATATCGCAAGTTTTGATATGCGCAATGGTACCGAAAGTGTCTTGCAACTAGAGGCCATTGAAGCCCGTCAGCTCCTCGTAGAAACCCCTGAACCTGACAAACTTATCTCCCGTCTGCATTCGCTTCATATCATCGAGCTATTCCTGGCAGACCCTCCTGGAGTCTCGCTGGCTGCTCAAGAAAAGGCCATGACCTTTCAACTTAGCAAGATAAAAATCGAAAAACAGACAAATGGTAGCGAAGATCAGATTGATCTAACAAGCGGCTTCGGCTCATTTGGTCGGATCACTGCCAAAGGCACTCTAGATGATTCGCAACCCATTCGCCAAGCTTGGACCCTGGATCTTGAGGCATTGAATCTAACGTCTATTTCAGGTCTGTTAAGGCAACAAATCGGCTACCAGGTAGAACAGGGGCAACTCCACGGCAAGCTAGATTATAAGGAAGACCGTAAAGGCCAAGTATCAGGCCAGCTTGATTTGAGCATCAACAAGATTAAATTAGACAACACCAATAGCCGAGGCAACCCCATTGCCAATCGGCTCGGCATGCCCCTAGCCACAGTGCTAAGCCTAGCTACTGATGACGATGGTGACTTAGAACTTAGTTTCCCGATCGCCGGGCATAAGGATAATCCTGAATTTCGCTGGTCCATTCTCCTAAGCCAAAAGCTAAGCGAGCTTATGGTAAGTCAACTCACAAGTGCCTTGGGCAGCGCACTGGTCAACAACATGCTTCCCCTGCTGGCCAGCTCCATGCCGGTGAACCCTGCCATGGCCTACACTCTCATCAAGAAAGGCTGGAAGCTCGCTGAAAACATGCGATTGCAACCCGTGGAATTCGATCGTGCCCTGAACGAGCCAAGCCCCTCAGGCAAGGCCCAGCTGAAAGACATTGCCGAACAACTTAAAAGCCGCCCCAGCCTGAGCTTTACCTTTTGCACTGAAGCCCAGATCCCAGAAACCGAGCAGGGCACCGCTGAGTTTGAAAACGTTCAGAATGAAACTTTGAATCAGGCCCGTGATCGCCTGCAACGAGTTGCCCAGTACCTGGTGACAGAATCTTCTATATCTCCGGGTCAGGTGGTACTATGTGAGCCTAAAATTGCTATCCGCAGCAAGTTAGAAACACCTGTTGTCACATTACAGCTCTAGGCTGATACGCGACCCGCTGCCGCTTGCTGAGTCTCAGGCAAGCGTAGTCGGAACATCGCGCCTACCCTTGGTTTCGTTTCGATCTCTACCTCTCCCCCAATGCTTTCCACATAGTGAATCACTGCGCTGACTCCAACACCTCGGCCCGAATAGAGATCGACGGTATCCTCGGTGCTGGCGGAATCGAGAGACTTAAAAACTTCAACGAGAGTTAGTGATTCAAACTGCTCGCGGCTGATACCCGATTGGGCTGCTAGTTTATTGTAAAGCTCTTCATGGCCGATGCCCTTACCGTCATCTTCGATTTCAATAATAAAGCAGTGGTTTTCGGCAAAAAACCTTAAATCGATGGTGCCAGTTTTCGGCTTATCCTGCCGCTCATCTTCAATCCCATGAATCACCGCATTTCGTATCAGGTGAATGACATACTTGATAGCCTGTTCATTGTCAGCAGAGATCACTTCGACACCTTCTCCATGAATATTAAACTGGATGTCTTTGCCTATTCGCTGAGCCAGGAGATCAATGTCGTCCTTCAAGGGCCCTAGAATCTTGCCCACCTGCCGAACCTGAGCCCGTCGCAGCCAGTGAAAGAGCTTAGCTTTGGATTCGGCTGACAACTTGAGTGAATTCAACAAGCCTTCCAATTGACCAAATTTGGTCTTTTTCACAATGTAGTGCTCTTCTTCAATTTCATTCCAATCAACGTGAAGTGTCGACTGGTGCCGCAGTAAGAAGGCCTTCAAACTTTTTTCAAATGCCTCTATGGTCTCAGCTTTCGGGAGATCCTGCTCCTCTAGCCCATGAATGTCATCGGCCATGGCCTTCATACCGAACACTAGGCAGTTGCCTTTCATGGTATGCAGAAAGCCCTTTACCTCTCTAGGGTTATTGCCATCGACAGTCTTCAGCTGCTGCTTCGTAAACTTCAAAAACGAGTTGAATGACTCCATGTTGCCAATGATTTTCAAGAGCATCTGCTGGCGCCGTGTTTCTTCCTCTTTGGCTTGCAAGTCGGTAATATCGGTGATCGTCATCAGAATTCCATCTGGCACTCCTTTGGAGTTCCTGATAAGCGCCCCTTCCACACGTAGGTAGCGATCGCCAACCCGGTGAACTGATGGAATCTGTGCCATCGTTACCTCTTCAGGCATGATATCTGAGAACACTTGCTCTAACATCACATCCAGATTCACCTTTTGGAGACCTGTGAGCTGTAGCCAGTCACTAAAGTAGGTTTCCGGTGAAATGTCCTCTCCTAAGAGGTTATAGCAGCTCTGAGTAAAGTCCTTTTTTACTTTAAGATCAGAGCTTACAATAGCAAAACCAGCCTTCACGTTGTTCAAGATTGAGCGAATGGTATCGGTCCGTTCTTCGACAATGGCTTCGACATCATCGATGTGCTTGCGAAGTTCATCATTCAATTGTCGGATTTTTTCTTCATCCTTGGCCTTTAAAAACTTCACGCGATCACCCAGAGCCAGGGAAAGCAGGATCATCTCGATAGAGCCTCCCAGCAGTGACGCCCAGTGAGTTAAGAAAGTTAAGGGTACCGCACCGACGATTTTCAAGACGACGATGAAGTTTGATGCGATCAAGACACTCCAAGCCAGAACATAGAAGTATGCTGGTCGATAACCCCTTATGCAAGCGACGCAACCTGCTGTTAGCAAGAAAATAGATCCGAGTGACATACTGAAATTGGTAAACTTCAGATGGGTATGGTAGGGAAGAAAGAAAACTCCAAAAGCGCTAACCGCAAAGATCGCTCCCCAAAGCTGAAAAGCCCACTTCCAACGCGGCATATGAGCAGAGATGTTCAAGAAGCCTAGACTAAAAAACAAACCGAACGACATCGCTAGATTGGCAAAAAATAGCAAACCCTTGTTGCCTAACCAGATGCCAATATCATCACCTAGGAACTCTGCACCAATCCCCTGCCCACCGACATTATAGATCAATACGCAAATTATGTAGCCAACATATATATAGTAGGTCCGACTAAGGAATGATACTGCAAGAAAAAAGTTATAAGCGAGCATCACCATAATAAAACCAAACAAGACGCCCATGATCAGGTGGTCATGACGCTCGTAGCGATCGAAATGCTCCCGGTCCCACAGATGAAGCGCGAGGTACATGGACCCTTCGGTATCGATTCTAAGGTAATAGTCGTGGCTTCCAGGGGGTACTGCAAGTTCGAAGCAAGGTAGGCGAAATTCACAGCTTCTCATATCAAATGGTACAAGATCACCGTTTAAAAGTGGCAAGTTGCCATTTTTAAAGCTGCTGCTATACAGTTGAAGCCAATCGATATTTGGATAGCGATTTTCTAAGACAATATCCCGAGTCTCGCTACCGTTATTTTGAATCTGAAAGTGCAACCAAAGGCTGCCAGTCGACATTCCCATACGGAAAAAGTCAGAGTCAGACAGCTTGAAGGCATCGAGTCTTTGATCTCGGGAAATTTCAGTAAAATCAAATTTATGTTCAGAATTATCGAAGGTGCGGACCATCTTACCGATGACGGAACCCTTCAGCTCCTGACCAGGATTTAGAACGATAGGTGCACCCGCAGCCTCGGCCGCCAAGATCGCGATGCTCGACCACGCAACAACAAGAAATTTTATACACTGTCTCACACCAAGACCCATGGTCACTCCCAAGACCTCATCAATGCGTGCTAGCCACCTTAGATAAATCTTTTGTTGCAGCGCTTTACACCAACTCATCAACGCATTCGTTTTGGTCTTGGGATTGGAATCGGCATCTGGCCGAGAAAGTAGAGGCTGAACTTAAGATTCTGGAGTCGGATGTCAGATGCAGCCCTGGCGATAAACCTAAATAGCTGACTTTATGTAACATATTAAGGAAGCAGGGCTCCAAAGAGCCCCGTGTTCGGTGACCTCAGGCAAGTGATTTAACCTCCTGAACACCACCTCCTTGCAAACGGCTTAGAACGTCTGGTTTAAATTCATGTAAAGCACTCGACCATTGGGCCCGTATAGCTCCTGAACCCGAACATCGTCTCCACCACGCTCCGTGGGGTCTTCTGGGAAACGGGTTTCAAGAACGTTTAAGGCACCGATTGCAACGTTGCCACCCCATGGGTGATTCCAAGCATACTGCACATCATAAGTCGAGAACGAACCGATCCTTTGATCCGGGTCGTTCTCAGACCGTTGCTGCCCAATCAAATTATTACGCAGGGTAAAGCCATGATCGTCAAACTGCCAAGTGGCACTGGATACGGCTCGCCATCGAGGCTCGCCCCGATCGCCAAGGGTATCTTCTTGGGCTTGGCCTGGAAATGGAACGCTTTTGGCAAATAGTTTCCGGGAGTAGTCTGCATTCACAAAAAGGCGATTGCCTCCCAGACGAAAACGGTAGGCAGCATTTAAATCAACACCAGCATCTTCACTCTCACCAAGGTTCATAATCGGCAGCTTGATCCTTTTGAGCTTGCCGTCGTTCCAACGCTCAATCTCAACCCCAGAAAAATTGCGGCCTTGAGCGATAGAGTCGAGTACATCTTGCGCATCCATCTCACGAACGATGTCTTCGATCTTGATGTACCAGTAGTCTGCCCCCAGGGAAAGTCCATCGATTGGTTCTGCAACAATCCCAAAGTTGTAGGCTAGCGATGTTTCTTCTTGAAGACTTTCATTACCAGAGGTTTCAATCTCCACTTCATCGATTCGAATATCACAATCGAGACCACAAACCGGAGTGTCAATCAAGTTTGTTAGACCAACTTGCGTCCCTTTATAGATTTCGTCAAGGGTTGGGGCCTTGAAACCTGTTCCCACATTTCCACGAAACAATAGACGACTGGTAGGCAAATACTTAAAGCCAAGTTTTGGGTTGGTGGTGCCACCGAAATCCGAGTATTGGTCATAGCGTGCAGCAAACTGAAGCTCGAAGGAGTCAGCAACAGGGAATGCCATCTCAACAAAGGCTGCTGATATGCTGCGATTGCCTTCAGCGCCCTTATCCTCTGTAACACCAAAGACATTGCCTTGCTCAGATTGTGGATCGATGATCTTCTTGTAATTCTGATCGCTTTGCTGAACACCGATAGCTAGCCCAGCATAGCCTCCCCCCATCTCAAAAAGGTCACCAGATACACTTAGATTGTAGTTCGTCATATCGGTATCAATGACTTGAAACGGCTCGTAGGATGCCCTGGAAACCACGGCCATGCTCCCTTGCGTGAGCTGAGTTTCAAATGGATTGAATTCACCGGTCTGGATTGCACTAACAAGCTCATCCACCAGCATAAAGCCCTGAGGGTTGACGGTATCTTTCTTGCTCTGGGTGTGGCCTGCACTGAGACTCCAGGTCCAGTTGCTGCCGATTTCCCCATCTACACCTAGGGTTCCACCAACCAAGGTTTTTTCTTCTTCCCACTTACGAACTCCCCAAGGCACAGCACGGTAGCGCAGGGTCACATCCTTGCTGACTTCTCCCTTGAGGCCTAAGCTAGGCTGCTTTTCAGTGGCAATTGCCTGAGGAATTTGAAAGTAGCCCGCATTGGGCGCCATATTCCAGATATTGGTGTTCTTCACTGCTCGAATGCGAGAATAAACTGTAAGCCCTGGATTAACATCGTAGCCAACGTTGTTCATGAACCCGATTTGCCGAGTTTCAGGTGCAAACGCGGAAGTATTGCCATAGTTGTAGGAACAGATTGGATCGCCACCTGTTTCTACAGGAATACGATCTCCCTTGGGTACCTGACAATTCTCATGAGCAAGAAGCCCCGATCCAGCGTCGTAGTTCGCCGGGTATGAGTAGGTACTCAAGCCAACTCTCGTCCAATCTCGATCCCGATAGAAAATAGGTTCCGACTGTCGGTAGTTTAAAGTTGTCAGTACCCTGAAGTCGCCCTGATTGACGCCGGTAAGGTAGGCAAATTCAGTTGCCGTACCGCCCTCAGCTTTGGGAGAGCTCGCCCGAGCATAGAACGCTGAGCCGTTCAAATCCTTGCGCGTGATGATGTTTACCACACCACCAGTAGCATCCGAACCATAGATCGCCGATGCTGAATCTTTCAGAACTTCAATGCGCTCAACTGCTGCCATGGGAATCGTAGATAGGTCTACAACCCCTAGACCAGCCTCATCTGGAACCCGTTTCCCATCCAGAAGAACCAAAGTATTGGAGGGTCCCAAACCTCTCAAATCGACATTTGTCACTGTTCCCCGAACGTCGTTGACTGCTGATGCACCATAGGAGCCATTTGATGAAATCGTCATACTTTGCATCAGTTCACTGACTGTGGAAAAGCCTGTACGTTCAATGCTTTCACGATCGATGACGATGACCGAAGACACCCCTTCCACATCAGTTCTCTTGATGTGAGAGCCGGTCACTTGAATTCGTTCCACTTTCTTTGCTGGAGCTGCTTCCTCATTCTCCACAGACTCCTGAGCTTGGCCCGCTGTCCCAATCAAGAGTGAACTTGATAAAGACGCTAAGGCAACCATACGCTGATTAATGATAATCACCTTTTTCTCCTAATCTTTTACGACCTTTTTTATATTAGTTAAAATGGTCTTATGAGAACTCATATTAATTGTCAATAAACGGATAATGAAGGGGTCGCCAGCGGGTGACAGATTAGATCAGGTGATCCTACTCGCAAGTAGCTCGGCAGTGGCATCTTACTGAAGCCACAGGCATTCATCTTCCTACATTTCAGTGTCTATGAAATCGTAAAAAGTCCTTTGCTAGTTTTGATTTAAGACCAATATATGGTAAATTTACTCATCTCTGATGCCGGAGTCAGACATTAAGCACCACAAGCACTACTCAACTTGCTCGCACATTTCTGTTCAAAAGTTCGCAATTTATTTTTAATAAAGTCAGCTCATAACATCTTAAAAATTTTTCATAGGTCTGGCTGCCGAGCAAATCCCAATCTGCTTCAAAACTCGCAGTGATTGGCAAAACGAGTTAGGATGGTGTGGTTTGATCCCTTAAGCACCAAAAGGACTGATTCTAGGCGTGGCAAAGATCTTGCTTTGAAGATCTTGACTGAATAATTTGTGTAAGACAGTGACTAAATTTACTGAAACGACTTATCGCAAGAATCTCGGAAAGGATGGCACCCATGGAACTCAAAGACATCACTGGCAAGAGTATTCTTCTAGGGCTTTCGTTGTATGAAGACGAAACCCATCTTGTTCGCTTTACCCAATCACTCTGCCAGAGTTTAAGAGCAAAGCTACTTCTCACCCATATTCTCAAACCCTTTCATTACTATGCCTATGCAGGTGAGGCACCAGTCTTTCCCCTCGATACCTACGGTCCCATCATGGATGAGTTGGATGAGGAGAATGCCCAGAAGCTCTTGAGCAAGATTCAGGAAGGCTTAGACGTAGAGTCCGATATCATCGTGAAACGTGATAGCCTGATCGAAGGAATCGAAGAGGTTGCTGAAAAAGGAAAAGCTGGCCTGATCGTATTAGGCTCAAACTACTCGAACTCAGTGTGGCAGGGCCTATCGACAAGCATTTCCTTGATGAGAGGCAGCTCTTTTCCTGTTCTTGTCGTTCCCCAAGGCTGTGACCAAATCACCAAACCTGACCTTACCATTTACTGTGGCGACGATCTCACCGACTCCTGCAACAGCATCATGAGCTATGCCAGAGACCTTGCCCTAGCCTTAAAAGCCGATCATCTGTTGCACTATCACATACATGATATGAGCGAGCAAGATATCAAAAGGATTACAGACCACATCAAAAACGCAGTGATTCTTGGTAAAATGCCTGAAGAGGAGCTATCCAAGGTGGAAACTTACCGCGAGCGAGTTATCGAACAAACCTTGGAACAGCTCAAAATCCGCTACGAAAGACTTCAGGGAGCCGAGTCACTCAACGTAGAGCGGAATGTCTTATTTGGCGAAGCTGCCGAAGAGCTAACCAAGCTGATTTCCAAGGACGATAAGCCCAAGCTTCTCATATTCGGCAAGCATCACATATTCCGCCCTGAGAGTTTAAGTTTGGGTCGGCTCCCCTACCCAACAATGCTGGAGTTAGGAGCCGCTGTGATGGTTTGTCCGAGCGATTCGTGAGTCGCCTAAGGATTCACGATCAGAGTCGGAGGAGCCCAGCCTGGATCTGGGCTATAAGGTCCTGCTGCTGACGATGAATAGTAGTTTGTCATATTTTCAGCCTGATCAGTGAGGTCGATGCTTTCTAGGAAGTAGGTGTCATAAAGCTGGCCGAAAGGTATCATGAAGCCAAACTTCCATAGATTGCCTCCCTCATTGCTAAGAGAACCACAGATATAGATCCATTCAGAATAGCCCGCGTTAGTGAGACGCCAACAGGGATTATTTTGGAATGGCATAAAGCCTGATATATCATCCGTTATCTCGATAAAGAGGTAGGCATAGTCACCAGGGTTGTAGCTACTTCGATCGAAGTAGGCTGCATTCGCCGTAAGTGTCGGGGCAAGCGTATCTGTGGACGCTCCAGCGATATTAAAAGACAAAACTGCAAGGGGGCTTGACATATATTGTGCGTCGCCAAAGGAAGCGTAAAGATTTGTGTAATTACCAGCCATGTCGTAAACTGACACGTCTAGCAATTTATAGGTGCCGTTTTCTATCCAAGGGTTCAGTGGAACATCCAAAGTGTAGTTATCTCCTCCGACAGCCTGAGCAATTCCACAGTGATAGATCATCTTTATGTACGCCGCGGTTTCCAGTCGAACACATACATTTCCGAAATCAAGGCCAGCACCCGAATCTGTTATATTCATCGTTAGTATTGCAGAGTTGGGAACTGTGTAGTTTGTGTTGTTAAAACTCAATGAGTTAATCACCGGTGCTGTTCCGTCAGGAGTCGCATTTATGAAGTCAAATGTCGGAATCAGAACCGCAGATATATTGCCATTGATAGTATAATAGGTATCTCCGCCACTCATCTTGTACATCTCGGTCCGGTTGCCCACGGTATCGAAGAGTTCAATCCTTGCTGGGACATAGTTTTGAGGCGCATTCTGAAAGTAATCAGCTAGCGTAAACGTAGCCGAAAAAGTACCATCCCCATTATCCACTGGCACATGACAACCCGTATGGTGTTCGTACATGCCAAATTCTTGATCAATGACAACACAGATATTAGCGAGCCCACTTGGGTCGGTAGCTTCCACGGTAATGGTAGCCATCACCGAACCGCCACCCACATCATAGGTTGCAAGATCCATGAAGACAGCATTGGGTTGATCGATAAATGGTGGTGAATAATCGGCCCCACCAGTAAGGGTCACCACTGGTACGTTAATACCAGGGGCTTCTGAATAATTTCCGGGCATACTTGCAGCGCTGTAAGTAGCTTGATTACCAGCTAGGTCACCCACGAGAAACTGCTTGATTCCGTAGTCGCCGTTTTCATATTGATTGTCTAAATGGACATAAGCTTCGTATTGGCCAGCGGCGATGTACTCTGTGTGTGGACAGCGATTTGATTGTTGACCCGTAACGAGGTTCTCAATAGTTAAACACACCGGAGCGGGCATGTTAGGCACCAAAGAGCCGCCACTGTCAGAAATTGAGAAAGGAATCACAAGCTCCCCAGGGAGGCCTAGTGTACTCGCAATGTTTCCGAACGATAGAAGTGTTGGAGCCATAGTATCTGGGTTGTTGCCGGGCCCTGCATTGACGTTCCAGTTAAAGACTGGCATTGTCGAGATACCTTGTTCTTGGTGAACGCCATTGACTAAATCATAACCTTCGCGGTAGTAAGTATCACCAAACATGGAATTGAACCATCGTCGATTACCAGAGTAGTCTTCCACATCGATCCAACTAATGTCGTAGGTATAGGGAACGTAGTAATCAGGTAGTTGGATAGTAGCCTGGTACTGGTTGCCTCCGATTGGCATAAGATCGAAGCAACCAACCGGAGCAGTCATACCACCGGTATCCTTTGTCATAGCAAAACATATCCGCCGGAGATCACCCTGATCATCGTAGCCATCGACCACGATATTTGCTTCTCCTGGAGACATGATCGACGTCGCCCACGTGAAACTATTCACTGTTGGAGGGATCGTGTCGTTAGGATTTGTCGTATTCTGATCACCACCCTCATCTTCATTTTTACAGGTGTCGCAGGTTCCCAGATCGAACCTTGCATATGGCGTTCTAAGCACCAAGCCTGTGGGATAAGTACAGCTTACGCGGATATAGTAGTCCGTGTCTTCGCTATCTTCATTGAAATCCAGCAGATAGTTATTGTAGTTGGTAATCGCTTCCTCATGAGTATCCGTTTTGTCATCGACATGGTAAGCGTCGATTTTACAAGCACCACCCTCGGGAAGATCGGTTCGGATTGTAACCTGTCGCAGGTCGCGATCGACCAGAAGCCGGATACCACGAGGCAGCTTCTCTACTTTCTTTTTCAAAAAGCGACCATCGTTGAAGGTACATTGGTAGGAAGCCTCCGCCTTGAGCGGAAAACCTTTGCCTTCGAGGTTGACTTCAACCCGTGACTGCGCAGCCTGGAAAGTCTTGCCATCAGTGTCCACAGCGCTACGCAATGTTAGACTACACTTCTTGGGTGTTTCCGATATTTTCGGTGCTATGACTGCAAATATCTGGCCATTCAGTTCTGTGCTGAGGACTCCTAGCGAGACAGGGTTTTGGGTATCAAGAACCTGTTTCTCGGTTTTGGTTACGATCTTACACTCTTCGGGTACAGCTTCTGCAAGGATGGTGGTCCCCCAGGGGGTCTGGCGCGGACTCGTGCTAAAATTGAGATCGGGCACCCGGATGACTTGATAGGTACCAAAGTATGCAGTTTGGAATTTGACAACCTCTTTACCGCTTGCAAGGGTAACGAAGTCTCCAGTGTTTAGCTGATAAATAGTGTCGACACAACTACCGTCATCTTTATCGTGCCTTGAGAACATCACAGGAGTGGTATCCACAAGGCCTAAACCCGTTGTTGCTTTACCTGTGGAGACTTGAATGGTTCCGGCCATTCCGTCAGCAAAACCCTTGACGTTTTGATCATTACTGAACACCGTGGCTATAGAATCAGTATCGGCACCAACAATACCAAGATCACCGAGGCTGCCATCGGTCGCTGGAGTCACGGCCTCTTCAATCGTAATGTTCATGCTAATATTTAAAGCCCCAGGAGGGATCGACAAGGACGTTCCTTCGAGAGGACTGCCTTCGGGGACTTCAATACTTTGAGTCACGTTCGCACCGGCAAAGACCTGCGCAACAGATGTTTCACCTACGACCTGGACTCCGACTTCCTGAATCGAATCTAAGTTCGCGGCTTCTTGCTCGAAGAAACCCTCGCCGGGAAAACATCCGAGAAGTAAGAATGGTACTGTTAACGGAAGTAAAAATCTGTTCATAATTCAAGACCTACCCAATCATAACTGCCTCAAAGAAAAGGTCGGCATTCCGTGGAAGGACTTCAACGACAAAGATTCTTCCAATAAAATATAGCCCTTATGATGGCTCAATTTTCTATTCAAAGGGACTAGAAAACCCAAAAAAAGCGCCTGAACCTAGTAAGTTTCAAGCGGCATTTTCGTGGATGTCATAGCCAAACTTCCTGAGAGCCTCGATTGATCGATTGTAATCTGGCAGAAGATCAACGGATCGGAAGAAATAAGAAACTGCCTCCGATCGCCGCCCCTGCCGGGCCTCACAAATTCCCATGTTGTAATAAAGCTTGGCTTTCGCCACCACATTCCCCGAAAAGCACAGAGCCTTTTCGTAGTGACCTTCCCCGTCCTCGTACTGACCGCGACGGACTTTTTCAATCGCAAGTGAATTAAGAAAGCTACCAAGGCCATTTTCGAGGTCTTTCACGGAATAATGAGCAAGCTTTTCTTTAATCAGATTAGCAAGCTCAAGATCCTTTTGAATCGTTGGTGAACCAGTATCATGGGACAAAGCTTTTTGAAAGTATTCAATTCCAGCCTGACAATTGCCTCGATGCAATTCTAGCTCACCAAGCCAAAGAATCCGTTCCAAGTTGTGTGAACAAAAGTTATTAGCCTTCTGAAAACTTGTCCGAGCAGAATCGAAGTCACCTGACATCAGTTGCGACATGGCGAGTTGATGGAGCAGCAAGGAGCTTGTGGGGTGAATCTTTAAGGAGTCCATGATCATCGAAATGGATCTCTCTACCCCATTCAAGCTTCTTATGATCGAAGCAGCCATGGACACACCTTTTGGATTTTGTCCCATATTTTGCAACCAGACATTGATAATCTCAGTAGGCTTGTCGATGTTTCGATCGAAATCTTCGAAGTAAGCTGTTTCCGCCCGCTGTAGGATCTTTTGATAGTCGAAACGATCTCGAAGGATTTCCTTCGAAATCTTCATCAGCTTGTCTTCGTCAAATGGCTTGCTCAGGCTAGCTGTAAAAAAGTAGTCTTCGGTGAGGACGTGGTCTTCGTGATCCAGGAATCCAGAAATCACAACGATGGGAAGGTTTCGCAATCTTCGATCTTGGCGAATCCGATTGAATAGCTGCATACCATGTAACACAGGAAGCTTCCAGTCCAGAGTCATCAGATCAAACTTATACTCATGAAGCTGCTTCCAGGCTTCTTCCCCGTCTGAAACGCAAAAGACATCCATAATTCCATTGTCGCGAAATGCAGATTGAATCAAGCTCTGCATCGATTTGTCGTCTTCGACGATCAAAACGCGCTTGGGCAAAAATTGTTCTCGCGAGAATTTTGATCGGTCCATCAGCTGACGCGCCCCAATTTAGATGCTTTGTACTTCTGTAAATCCTTGAGCATGGGACAATTTGAGATGAGGTTGACGGCAAGGTCAATCTCGACTGCTCTTACTTTCAGTATGAATTTATTACCGTGAGCTTCATAGAGACTGTAGACGCCACTGCGCGTCAGGTGTTCGTTCAGTAAGATCGCCTCTTCTTCCGAGCGGAAAATTTTCACTCCTTGGAGTACCACGGATACCTCCCCGATTGAATCAGTGAAACTTCTCGGCGGAAGACTGCGGAACAGTTTAAGACTTCTCGGGAAGGCTTATAACAAGCCAATAATACTACTTCTTTATTATTTTTTTGGGAGATAGTTGGGTCGTTTTCAGAGCCGACAGATGTTAGACAATTATTTCCCTAGGTAAGAATCTGTTTTAATGCACTAGCATCTGTGTTATGCCTCTGTAAAGAGGCCTTATTTACCAAACTAGATGATGTTTACCCAATCTTGGGCAGCCGTTGATCGTAGTATTTCTGAGGCTTGACACTTTAAGTCACACCGATCCCTTCAAACTTCCTGTTGAGGTTTTAGTTCGGCACCTTACAGCCCTGGGAGGTCTCAGCGTTGAGCCACATATTGAATTCCGACAACGTTTCCTTGAGTGTTCGAAAAAAGGTATTGGAATAAACTTCATTGCGGAAATCGAGCCAGAAATACCCATAAGATGTTTTCAGAATGGCGCCAATGGTGCTTTCATTCTGAGTCAGTTGATGAACAATACAGCGACTAATCTCTTCATGGGAGTTGTTTGCGATGAATTCATGAGGATTTTGCAATGTCGACGCTCCTCGTCATAGAAAGCAATGAGAACTCTTAATATATTTTATCGAGATCGAGGCTGGAGAGCAATACCCATGTGGTATTCAGCTTGCTTGGCTGTATTGGGGCGGAGCAAAAAGATTGGGAATGGTAATGATAAAACTTGTTCCCTTGCCCACCACTGATTCTATTTTCAATTGTCCACCTGAGCTTTCAACTATATCCTTCACTGCCGACATTCCCACCCCACGACCAGAAATATCATTCGCTTCTTCAGTGGTGGAAATTCCGGAATGAAAAATCAAGTTTTGGATTTCTTCGACGCTTAAAGACTGCGCGTCTGCTTCGGTGATGACTTTCTTATCAATGGCTTTAAGCTTCACACGTTCGGGATCGATTCCACGGCCATCATCTTCAATTGCTATGCGAAGATCATCTCCTTGTTGAGAAAACTCAAGACTCAGCTTACCCACCGGATCTTTGCTACCTCGATTATCAGCATCCTCAATCCCATGATCCATAGCATTGCGAATCAGGTGAATCAGATTGTGAAGAAGTTCAGAGTAGTGTCTCGGAACTTTTATACCTTGCCCCTTTAGGGTGAACTGAACATCTTTCTCTAGCCGTTCTCCAAGATCCGAGACAGTTTGTTCGATCGGCCCGAGATAGTAACCGATAGGCTTGTCCATCAGTCGATCAAGACGATGTCGCACTTGAAACAAAGACTCTGCATCTGCAATATACTGCGACAGATTGCTCACAAGCTGATCGACTTCTTCCTGACTGATTTCTGACAGCTGCTTGTCTCGCTTTTTAAGACCTAAAACGTCTTCGTTGTCCTCTAGCACCGAATTAACCGTTTGTGCGATCTCATCAATCTGCTCTAGGGTAATGCGCTTACGGCCTTCGGTTCGATGAATAAGTTGTGAAACACCCAGAAGGCCAAACATTGAAAGATTACCTTTCATAGTGTGAAGCAGGCTGCGCACCTGGTTTTCGTTACCAGCCTGGCAGGCGGTTCGAGCTTGGTCAATCTCGTGCCAAAAATCTTCGAGAAACGATTCGAATGAATCTAAATTCTGGAGAATCGTGATCAGCATCTCGTTCTTCTTCACTTGCCTTTCAACCAGCTCCAAAGACGTGGCATCATTGATCGTAAATAGAATGGCAGCAATCTCTTGGTCCTGATCATCGCGAATCGCTGCTGCTACAAGACTCAGAGACCGGGACTCGGTACCCACCCGCTGTGGAATCTGCTGCACAGTG
Source organism: Pseudobacteriovorax antillogorgiicola (assembly GCF_900177345.1). Lineage (NCBI taxonomy): Bacteria > Pseudomonadati > Bdellovibrionota > Oligoflexia > Oligoflexales > Pseudobacteriovoracaceae > Pseudobacteriovorax > Pseudobacteriovorax antillogorgiicola. Next base: position 132,443 of record NZ_FWZT01000008.1, on the reverse strand, counting down.
ACTGACTCTGGTAGAATGTCATCAAATACCTGTGTGATCGATTGCTCAAGATGCTCTTCCGCACGCTGATCCAAATTGAGACATCTCAAAAAGTTTTGACCTTCAAATACGCTGCCCGGCAAGAGCTCGTGACAGGCCTTGGTAAAGCCAGGAAGAATCTTAAAGTCGCGATCAATACCCAGAAAGCCTGATTCTACATTTGAGAGGATCTTATTGATTTCTTCAGTTCGCTCTTGGACTAGTTTTTCTAGCCCTTCGTTCAAACCTCGCACCTCTTTTTCAGCTTTTTCGGCCCGATCGAAGGCTTCATTGAAATTGGACGCGATCGCAGCTGACTGAAAGAAAATAAAGAAGAACATTCCAAAATAAATCACGTGAGTAGAATCGAGCAAGCCTTGCGCGACCATAACATCGTTGATTGCAGTCAGAAAAAGCATGGCAAAACCAACGGTGAACGTGCGAGCACCGCTCACCCTATGGACAACTGCTCGAACCATGGCCGCTAAGATCAACACGCCGAATAGCAATATGAGAACCTGATAGAAAGGCAGCAATGGTTGATAGATAGCGTAGGGAGTCAATAGAATTAATACGGCCCAAGATGCGGTTAAGCTGCTACCAGCCAGGGCATAGCGACGACGAAAGAACTTTGGATAGAGTTCGTTCATGAAGAGTAATAATCCTGTACTCGAAACAGCAAACCCGAGGTATTCGACTTTTGATTCCAACCAGATGGGAACATCCACAAAGCTTGCAAACAGATCCCCCTGCCCCATGACAATCAAGCGGCCGCCAATCCCAAAGCCAAATACTGCAAAATACAGAGGTGAAATCCGGGTTTTTCGAATCGCCCATAGATAAATATGGTAAAAAAGCATGATAAAAATGGAACCGAAGACCAACCCATCGGTGATTCCTTGGCGCTTACTTTCAGCAACCAAGCCCGGTCCAATAAGAAATTCCCCTCGAATATTAGAAACCGTTCGATGAAAGTTTGATATTTGCAGGACAAAGACATTGCGCCCTTGGTCTAGGTACACCGATTTGGCAATTATCCGACGCTGCCCTCGCTCATCATCAGCATTGTCTGCTACGACTCCAGTACGAACGACCTCACGGCCATTGATCCACAGGCGTGAGGCTGAAGTCACACGATCCATCCATAGTTCTGTAGTTTGAGCCCGAGGACTTTCGACAACCAGAACATAAGTTGCAAACCCTTCTGTAGTGAACTGGTCGCTAGTATTCCAATCCTGAGTCGGGTCCCACCGGAGATTGGTGTTCAAAAGTTCTGACTCATTCTCTGGACCGAGAAGCTTCTGCCAGTGGAACAGCCACTCACCTCTGAGACTTAGGGCTTTCTGCTCAGAGTCTGGCAAAACGCATGCATGCTCAGTCACACACGAGCGATATGATTCAGCCTTGCCTCGGGTCGGACAAAGCAATATCCCTAATATGAATCCAAGCAATCGCAGTTTCACAGATCCGTATCTCCTTTGTCAGGAGCATCGGCAAAATGAATGGAGTCCTGAGAAATCACCTCACGGCACCTTCCAATCATTATAATATCAATAACTTACAACCCATTCCAAGGAGCGACATACTGGGGGAAACCCATTGCTCAGACGAGCATCACCCCAATTCCGGCCACAGCAACGACAGTCCATACCGTCTTGCGAAGGCTCACTGGCTCCTTCAGAACCACAGCTGAAACTGGAATGATCCAGATTGGAAAGGTCGACGTTAAGGCCGAGCTGATACCAGCCTTTGCGTACTTCGCACCAAGAGACATAAGCAGAAGACCAAGAAACGTTCCCATGAACGACACTCCACTTAGGGTTATAGCTCCCCGCGGGTTGGCCTTAAGAAATCGTAGCAAGGATCTCAGCTGCCCCTTATAGCCGGTCACTGCTAGTAGGATGAGAAGAGATGGCAAGATCCGAAGGGTCGTTCCCAAGATCACGTCAGTACCCTGAAGGTAGTGGCGGATGATCACCACCGCCGACGATTGCCCCAATGCTGCGACCCCAGCGAAAAACAGACCTTCTACAAGCTGGCGCTTGCTTAGGGTGAAATGGCTGCGACTTGAGCGATGGGATAGGATTAGGAAGACAGCAATGACGGTGATCGCCATGCCAAGCATTTCCCAAAAAGTAAGAGACTCTTGGAGAAAGGTAAAGGCTAGAATGGCCGTTAAAGGCGGAACTGCGCATTGACTAACGGAAGTGTTTTGGGCTCCCAGTCGGCTCAAGGCTGCGAACAAGGCGGTATCTCCAAGGGTCAAACCGACAAAGCCCGATAGAAAAAATGCCAGATACACTTCTGGAGCCTCAGGCCACGGAGGATTGATAATCAAAACCCCGAGGCATAAGAAGAGGCTAGCGATCACGTGTTTGAAGAGGTTGAGCTGATCGGGCCTTAGTTGTTTTGAGTAGGCTGTGAAGAAGGTCATCGATACGGCCCATATCATCGCCGAAAGAAGCGATGCCGCCTCGCCAAGGTAGGGAATTGATTCCATTTAAAGACTCCACCATAATGGTTTAGGGATCATCCATTGCGACCAATGGAAAGCTTGGCCTCTGCTATACCAAGATCAAAGGCGAAAGTATAGCCTCGTTTTGTCAGCTAAAGCACGGATATAACAATGAAACTTCATCTTGTTGATGGCACGTTCGAACTGTTCAAAGCCTACTTTTCCTACCCTTCCACAATCACCAGTTCAGGGGTGGAGGTGGGAGCCGTTCGCGGCTTCCTGAGAAGTATGTTCTCGCTTCTTAAGCAAGACGGTGTAACACATATTGCCGCTGCATTTGATCACACCATCGAATCCTTTCGCAACGACCTCTTCATTGGCTATAAAACGGGTGAAGGTTTGGAAGCCGAACTAGCAAATCAGTTTCCATTGGTGGAAGATGCCTCGCAAGCCCTAGGTATTGTCACCTGGCCAATGATTGAATTCGAAGCCGATGATGCATTAGCAAGCGCAGCTTACAAGTGGAAAAAGCTTAAATCACTTGAGCAAATCGTAATTTGCTCGCCAGACAAAGATCTCTGCCAGATGGTAGAAGGTAACAGAGTCATCACTTGGGATCGCATTCGTAAAACAAATCTCGATGAAGGTGCTGTCACAGAGAAATTCGGAATTCCCCCCAAATCGATTCCCGATTATCTCGCTTTGGTGGGAGATAGCGCGGATGGTATCCCCGGAGTTCCTCGTTGGGGCGCTAAGTCTACGGCACAGATTCTTCAGGTATTCGGTTGTATTGAGAATATCCCCTTTGACCTAGAGCACTGGCCCAAGGTTCGTGGCGGCAAGAGTCTACTAGCTCAACTACTGGATCATCAGGACGAAGTCAAACTATACAAGACTCTAGCCACCCTGCGTCGGGACGTTCCTATTGCTGAAACGTTTGCTCAGCTTCGCTGGCAAGGCTGTGATATTAAGGCACTGAAAAAGCTTTGCAAAAGAATTGAGGATCCTGCATTTCTGCAATCTGTGGAAACTTGGCAAAAGCAGTCACAGAAATGATCCTCAATCTAGCAACACGCAACCACTCTATTGAAGCAAAGCACCAATAGAGCAACCCGACATCACCACCACCACTCAGCTTGGAAACCATAGGTTAATGCTTCATTATCCTTGTTCTGAAAGCCAAGAGTTCCACCGATACTATCTGCGGAGTCATCGTCCCAAGAGGCTGCTGTCACAAAGTAGCGAAGAGAAGGCCGTGCCCAGTAGCCTTTACCATTGACTGCTTCTAAAGCTAGGGTTGCCTTTGTTAGTTGTTGATCTTTTTGAATCTTCTCGTCATTACTTGACACAATGTTATCGCTGATCGCAACGAAACCAAGATCGAGAGTCGTTTTCCATGTTTTGCTTAAATAATAAGATGGTCGAACACCAACCATGATCAGGCTGCGATTCGCTGCTTCTTTACCTGAAGTTAGCGTGTAGCCGCCAAAATCGTCTCCCTGATAAATGATCGAAGCAGCAAGATCATAGCCTTCGAAACCCTGAACATATTGATTTGCGATACGATAGCTATTGGACTCTTCGACTACCTTTTTTGTGATGTCATCTTCTTTTTGAACTACAGCCCCAGTATTGGCAAAGTTAAAAAAGCCGTTCGCATCTCCAGTTTTAGCGCCATAAATACCACGACCATACTGGGCATATATCTTATTGAATCCTTCCTTTAAATTCATGGTATAGATGCTGGTAAGTGATTGACCATTGAGGCCCTCGTATAGTTTTTCACCAGTACTACTATCATGAGCCGAGTGCTGGCCATGGATCAAGATGAATTCCAAGGGGCCGCTGGCGTATCGTGCATCAAGGGTGGTTTCAATCGGAGGATTGGCGGTCTTGTCGCCAATTGTAATGTCCCCATCTCCCCGATACTGGACGAGGGCTAAGTGGAGGCTATCGTCACCGATTTTTATATTTTCAATTCCTGCACCGCGCCCGCCAGTATTGGCAACAATAAAGAAGTCATGCATATGAATATCGTAGCGTCGATAAAACCTTTTACCCATCCAAAGGTCTGCTTCAAATGGCAAAAGGTTCCCGCCAATGATGTAAGCCTCGCGCAAGGCCACCACTAGGTCTTCATCATTGGTAGCCTCCCAAGTATCAAAAAGATCTGATGCAAGGGCTAAGGTAAAGACCGACTTGAACCACGGCTCTGCCACAGTTTCCGAGCTGGGCTTTATCCAATTGACAAGACTTAATTCCGCATAAAGACCACCACACTCGTTACCCAATCGAAAGGGTTTCCCCCAAGTGTTATCGAGAGCAAAGCAACTTTGGCTGGTGCCTCGCTCCGACCACCCTCCTCCAACACGAGCATAGCCGTGATACTCAAAGAGTTCGCTTCCGTAAACTTGTACAGTCGATAAGGCACTGCAAGCAACAATAAGCAATTTTGTAATAAACCTCAAATTAGCCTCCCGATTAAAGATTGAAAACCTCACGAGCTGGGGAATCTAGGATTATTACGAACATTGGTAAAGAGATTGTTGCGGAGATAAATTTTTTTTACTTTTAGAAAGACACTAGAAATTTCAATCAGTCAAATTCTACTTCTATAGAATCTTAGAACCGATTAGCTCTTTAAGAGTGAGCACAGGACGGGAAAATTTCACTTGAATCCCCAGTAGAGAAAGGTTCTGGATCAGACGATGCCAGAAGCCCTTTTTCTTCCCTTCAAACTGAGCAATCAAATCATAAACGTAAACCTTGGCCAACTTATAAACGGCTTGTTCGTCTAGCTGGCTAGCTTGAAACCGAGGACCAAGAATTTCTGCTGCAGCCCGCATCTCAATCCGGGGCTGACTGTGATCAAACCATTGATTACGGTGAAGGATATCGTTTGCAACTTTTTCATAGGCTTTTTTGGGCTGCCCTGGCCTAATTTTGGTGCCCAATAGCTTATTAACCATCATCATCATGCGCTCGACCTCGATCAGCTTTTCACTGCTATAATGAACCACTTCATTTTTGTGGTGGTCTCTCGCTAGGAATGTGAGGTCCATCGCCATATCGATCAAGTCATTGATGGGCACCATAGGAATTTTAAGGTCTTTTGGGATACCGAAACGAATGGCTTTCTTGCCTTGCTTGGTTCCATAAAGTGCAGCCTCAATCAGGTCGTATAACGGCGTCTTTTGATTTCCATACCATCCCGTACGAGCATGGCCAAGTATGGCAGGAGTTCTTAAAATCGTGACAGGAATCCCGTACTGGGACGCCTGGATAAAAAGATTGGTTTCCGCTGCCCACTTGCTAGCGTGATACATGTTACGAAAGCTCGGAGTCTTGGGGATCACTTCTCGAAGAGCATCGTGGTCGCGCCCCCAAGAGCCCAAGACCGATCCAAAGTAAAACCGCTGGCAATAGGGTGAAGCCCGAGAAAAAATATCGTGTAGCTGGCCAGTCAAAGTAAGATTGACCCCAAATGTTGCTACTGAATCGTGCGCGTCATGGCTCTCATCTTCAGCCAGATGCCAAACCACATCAACGTCGCTCAGTCGGCTGTCGCCACGAAGCTTCTCAATCCCATCAGGGTCGAACGAAACCACTTGGAGGAGGTTCCAATCTAATTCGAACTTATCGTACTTAAAGCCTTTGGCAGCGTTAAGAATGGCTCGCTTCGTGAACACACCTTCAGGATCATGGGGGCTCAACGCCAAAACATTTTGGCCTTCCATAAGAAAGCTCATCGCAAGGGAACTACCCCAAAAACTTGTTGCGCCAGTAATGGCAATTAACATGATCCTGCTCCTGTGATTCTTAGTCTTAAGGAGCAAGATCCGTGCTCAGCATCTCGATATCTAAGTTGCTGTATTTAGGCATAAATATTTGATTCAGGGAAATATTTGTCGACTTTTTTTACAGATCTATTGGCAATGGTTCAGGCGAGAAATCTTACTGATGATAAGAGTTAGCTCTTTAGTAAAATTAAAGAGACCATCAAACATTTCTGTAGTAAGGATGAAAATCGAACAATCGCTCTATTTTAAATGGAATGCAAGAGGTATTCATTGCTCACTCCTAGCCCAGAAACGAAAGCTATCTGCGAGCGAGTTGCTCGTTTTATAGAACAAAACTTATATCCATTGGAAGAAGAATTTCTATCTTATAATTGGAATGACAAGTGGTGGGAGAAACTTCAAGAGCTTCGCCGCAAAGTCCAAGGCGATGGCCTGTGGGGGCTTTGTCTACCCAAAGAGTTTGGAGGTAAAGCTCTTGATATCTACCAATTTTCATATATTGCTGAGCAACTTGGTCGCTCGCCCCTTGGCCACTACATTTTTGGCTGCCAAGCACCCGATTTAGGCAATATCGAGTTACTTCACCAATGGGGTTCCCGAGAACAGAAGCAGCGTTTTTTAGATCCACTGGTTAAGGGAGAGCTACGCAGCTGCTTTGGGATGACAGAACGCCAAACAGCGGGCAGCAACCCAACCCTTCTTAAAACCCGCGCTGAAAAAATTGATGGTGGCTACCGTATCAACGGTGAGAAATGGTTTACTACATCTGCCGACGGTGCTGCATTTTGCATTGTTATGGCGGTCACAGATCCGGAAGCTTCCCCCCATCAAAGAGCCAGTATGTTTCTTGTCCCGACAGACCAAGAGGGCTTTCACTTGGTTCAGAATATTTCCGTCATGGGGCACCGAGGCACTGGGTATTTTAGTCATGGAGAATTGAGTCTCAAGGACTGCATTGTGGGAGACGAAAGCCTTATTGGCGAGCGAGGTCGTGGCTTTCTGCTTGCTCAAGATCGCCTGGGCCCAGGGCGAATTCACCACTGCATGCGTTGGCTGGGCATTTGCCAACGAGTATTCCAAATGATTTGTGAGCGTGCGATGTCGAGGGAAATCAGCAGCAGCAAACGTCTGGCGGATAGCGACGTGATCAAGTCTTGGATCGCAGAGCTTAAGTGCGATATCCACAGCGCTAGGCTGATGGTTTTGGACGCCGCCTACAAGCTCAGCCAAGGTCATGGTGCAAAAGATGAGATTTCTATGATCAAGTTCTACGTTGCCTCTGTGCTAGCAAGGGTCCTTGACAAAGGCGTGCAGGTGCACGGCGCCTTAGGAATGACCGACGAAACAGTGATCTCCTTCTACTATCGGGAGGAGCGGGCCTCACGGATCTATGATGGTCCGGATGAAGTTCACAAATTAAGCATCGCCAAGAGGGTACTCCATGACCATCGTTGATATCGCCCCCTATGTGGGCCCAGATCAATTCAAAGAAAACTTGATTCTACAAAAGCGCTCGTCCCTCGATACTATTATCCACAATTATCAGGATAACATCGCTATCAAGAAGACCAAGCTGCTTCATAAGAACTTGCCGATCATTATGGAGTCGGCCATCACCATCTGTCTCCACAAGGGGTTTTCGAGCCTATCCCTGAGAGACTTATGCCGTGAAACTGGCCTCAGTATGGGGGGCCTTTACGCCTATATCGGTAGCAAAGACACCCTCCTAGCTATGATCATCGACCACGGAGCAGACGTTGTTTGGCATAGCCTCCAGCGTTATCTCGATCATCGCCACGACCCCATGGATCGACTGTCCACACTTATCTACTATCATTTGCAACTTGCGGAAGACATGCACCCTTGGTTCTACTTCTGCTTTAGGGAGATTCGCTCCTTTCCTGAGAGTGCGCGACGCAAAACCTTGGACCGAGCGCTGCAAGTGGAAGCTATGATCTTGGATTGCTTGCAAAGGAGCGCAGAACGGAAGCTCATTCACGAATCCATGTCTTTTGATATTTTTGCCGGAATGATTAAAGCTCTGATCCAAGATTGGTATATGAAACGTTGGAAGTACCGTCAGAAAAAAGTCTCCTTACGGCAGTACCATAAGGAGATCATGAGCCTGATCGAAACCGTGACCCAAGGGGCTCGACAGGCATCGCCAACGATCCATTAAAATCATAGATAAACTAGACGAAGGTTAACGATGACACTTAACGACCAGCCAAGTAATGTCAGGCCCGGTGAAGAATTGAATGAAAGCAAGCTTCGCCAGTTCCTTGCAAATTCGAGTCTCGACTTTGACGAAGGGGAAGCCATCACCATTGAGCAGTATCCATCAGGCTTCTCGAACCTTACCTACCGAATCTCACAAGGCAGCCAAAGCTTTGTATTGCGCAAGCCACCCAATGGAACCAAAGCCAAAACGGCTCATGATATGAAGCGAGAGTTTAGAGTCCTCAACTTTCTCGAAGACAAATACCCCCTTGCCCCGAAAGCCCTTCTCTACAGCGATGATGAAAGCATTATCGGCTCAGAATTCTATATTATGGAAAATAAAGTGGGGTTGATTATTCGTCGAGACCTGCCCAAAGACCTCGATCTTCCCCCTGAAGATCGAAGACGACAGGGCTTTGCTGCGCTGGATGCACAGATCGCACTCCATAAGCTAGACGCAAGCCAGTGGCAATCGCGATCGGACCCCGCACAATATGTGGCTCGCCAGGTGGCAGGCTGGTCTGAGCGCTATCGAGCTGCGCGAACCGACGACTCCCCAGACTATGAAGAGATAATGAGCTGGCTTAAAGATGAGCAGCCCAAAGAATCACATACGAGCTTCATTCACAATGATTTTAAGCTCGATAATATCATTTTCAATCCAGAAGATCCCTGCCAAGTGATTGGCATATTGGATTGGGAGATGGCTACAGTTGGCGATAGTTTGATGGATCTGGGTAATTCCCTAGCCTACTGGGTACAAGGGGACGACCCCGAATTTATGAAGGCATTTCGAACACTTCCTAGTCATCTGGAGGGCTACCCCACCAGACGCGAGATCGTTTCTTATTACGGCGAGCAACGTCAGCTGAATGTGGATCACTTTTCCTATTACTACACTTTCGGCCTCTTTCGTTTAGCTGTCATTGCTCAGCAAATCTATTATCGTTTTTCACTTGGCCAAACCAAAGACCCTCGCTTTGGCCAACTGATCCATGGCGTCAAAGGCTTGGAAAAAGCCTGTCAACACTCCATTGCTACTGGACAATACTAGACTCGAAAGGATCGCTATGTTTGAACTGAATCAGAAGGTTGCCTTGGTTACAGGCGCAAGCCGTGGCATTGGCGAAGCTATTGCCCAGGGCTTTGCAAAATCTGGTGCCAAAGTCATTCTTGTAAGCCGAAAGGAAGATGGGCTCAAAGTCGTACAGGATAAAATTCAAAAAGACGGCGGTGAGGCTCTCATAAAAACCTGCAACACAGGGGAGATGAGCGACATCAAAGAGCTGTTTAGCTTCGTTCGCGATCAGGTAGGCCAGCTGGATATTCTGGTCAATAATGCTGCCACCAACCCCCATTTTGGCCCTGCAATCGAAGTCGATGAGGGAATCTACGATAAAACCATGGATGTGAACTTGAAAGGCAGCTTCTTCATGTGCCAGCAAGGGGCTTTGCTTATGAAAGATCGTGGGGGCAGCATAATTAATGTAGCATCTGTGAACGGCGTTCGACCAGCCCCCATGCAAGGCGTCTATTCGATCACTAAAGCTGGCATTATCGCCATGACTCAAGTCTTCGCAAAGGAGTTAGCAGGGCTTAAAATTCGCGTCAATGCTCTACTTCCAGGTTTGACAGACACTAAATTTGCGTCTGCCATCACTCAGAACGAATCTATCCTCAAACAGATTCTGCCACTGATTCCCCAGGGCCGCGTTGCACAGCCATCAGAAATGATTGGTGCAGCATTGTATTTGGCAAGCGAAGCCTCATCCTATACCACAGGTACCATCCTCAATGTGGACGGCGGCTATCTCGCCTAGGATCAGGATCGAGTAAGAGGGTAAAAGAGGATCAGATGGGAGGTTAAACATCCTATCTGATATTAAAAAGTTATCCTACTCAAACACCTTGTATTTTGTCGTTCTGCAACGGGCTTTTGGGTCAGGCTCCAGCCTACCAAAGCCAGTCGAATCTAAACAAAACACTGGATTTTGATGTGCTTCATCCCCTTTGGGATGTTGCCGTTATGATTGAAAAAGAACATTTAGAAAATATATTTTGGGATAACTTTTTAGGAATTGTTCTCTAGAGGTGAACGCTACAGAATCGACACCGTAAATCGGGAGGCTGGAATCCCCATTTATAGCTGGTCTCATATCTGCCTAATCGAGGGGCAGGCTAGGCAGAATGAGTATCGGGGTCGGTTTCAGAGTCGGCTACAGCTTAGCCCCAAAGTCGCCACTTCCTCAGCGTAGTCGTCATCTGTGGGATAGAGATAAGTCATAGCGATCTTCTCATCAACACCAAGGCGATGCATGCCAGAAGTGCGATTGTAGCTCATAATGGAGTCCCGATCCGCATGGGTGTGATCCAAGGTCATGCAATGCCCAAGCTCGTGTGTCAATGTCGCTTTGAATTCCTGAGCACTGCTAAGGGCAGTCTCAGAAAGGGTTACTGTACATTCGTCGATATAGGCGGAACCTGAGTAAGTGGCATAGCCTGAGGCACCCAATGCTGAAGGACTTCCAAATACAATCTTTATGGTTCTCCCTGGCAGATCAAAAGTGGATACCGCACTGTCTTCTGTTGCCGGAGCATCAGGCAGGGCGAGACGAAGGTACGATGTCGATATATTATTATAATCGTTGATGATTTCTTGGATAACGACACGGGCTTGATTCTCAGCGGCAACCCCAGTGAGAGCATCGTAGCCGTCATCAAAATCGCTATTGCTAAAGGTAAAAGCCAGAACAGCAGCATCGACATCAAGCCAGACGGTGGGGTCATTCTCATTGATGTCCCATTTGAGGTCCTGTTGAATCCGAAAGCCACTTGAAAAAATCATAATCACAGTAAGACACAAAGCCTGAGCTACATATTGATTTACCATTCGAACCCCACTCCCAACTGCGCAATGGCATAGGTCGATCCCATCACGGTCCCCACGCTATAAAATTCAAACGATGTCAGTAAAAAACCAAAGGCCGTCCAGTCCATACCAAGCATTCCGTATAGCCCAAAGTCATTGGAGAACCCGACCCAGAACCCAGCCCCGCCGTAGGTATTTCCCTTCCATAAACGCTTCCCGGAGTATAAGCCTCCACCCTTGCCATCGTAGCCAATATCGAAGGTTTTAAGGTTGAGACGAAAGTGATTCGGACTGAAAGCTTCCCCCAAGTGAAGAACCACAGAAGACGTACTTGCTGATGCTCTGGCTGTAGAATGTGATGACCACACAAAAAGTAGAGCAAGGCCTTTAAGAACGAAACTTTTTAGGATTGAAGTCATCATCTAAATCTCCAATCCCAAGGCAAACATCCCCACATCGCCCCAGCCATTACCGATGGCTCCTGGGCCAATGGCAAGCACATAGTCCAAACCAATGTAGAATCCAGAAAAGGGATTGAAAGCAATGCGAAACGCAGGCCCAAGCCCTGAATCAACATCACCCTGTTCTTCTGACTCGACTCCATCTTGTTCATCTGCATCCGGGTTCGCAGCAACTGCTTTGGTGCCGTAAGTGGCTCCCACTCCCATCCCACCTTTGAGTTGGCCAAACCAGTGTTTGCCAAAGTCAAACCGATAGAGAAAGCTAAGTGAGTATTGATTGCTATAGTAGGCCTTGGTTGCGACTCCCGAGGAGGTACCACTAACAAGTAAACTGCTACCTAAGCCAAAGCCGCCATTAAAAGAAGGCACCATCCTACCCGAGGTGTGGCTTGCAAACCCAACACCCAGATGCATGGCCTGAGCTGGCGTGGATAAGCAAAGCAGCAGAAAAAACCGCCGAACAACAAACATATTCATCACTCCTCGAAAGAATTTCGTCTTTCTTTCGACTGCCAGCGAATCTACCTGATAGGGAAACCTTGCCTAGAACAAGCCATTGATACAGCAAAAGCCTCCCACAAGGAGAGGCTCTTATTGCTTAGCACTGATACGCCTTAAGACAGCCTCCATAGAGAGGCTGGCGATAGGAATTGGGACTAGATTTCGAGGTGATTTTGACCATGAGGGGATTGGAGGTAGGGCGTATCCTTAGCATCAAGTTCGGGACCTTTTAAGCTTGTATACAAATAGCGTACAAACTTGGATAAGATCTCTGCTTTCGAGTTGGTCCGGAGCTTGGCGTTTATATTCTTGATATGAACCCGCACCGTGTTTTCAGAGATACCAAACTCTTCTGCCAGATCGCTACTTTGCGCGTATCCCGACACGAGTGCAAAGACAATACTTTGCTCCTTATTTGTCAGGGAGTAAGAATCACAGAACTTCTTTATCAACTCATCCATTTATTAGCTCCTGCTGCCACATTCAACTTGTTGTTGCGAGATCGTGCAATCTCTGCCTTAGAGTTTGCAAGGTACGTTCCCATGTTTGTGACGTTTACAAAAAAATATACTGCGCTGTTTTAACTAGGAATTCCTAATTCAATCCCGCCACACTCGTTATGTCTGCCCATCTGGGATAAGCTAATTTAATTTATTTTTCAACATGTTATAGATTTATCGTGTTTCCCAAACTGTAAATAACGTCGCTAAGACATTTTTACAAGATGAATTCCACACCGATATTAATTGTCATTTTTGTGATGGTAAATACCATTTTTTCGAATATTCATAAGGGCATGCCATCCTACTCGAACAGCACGAGTCATCGAGGCTGCAAACGACGCTGTCTGCTAGCCCCGACGGAGCCTCGCAAGGTGAGCTATAACACTGATATTACAAACTTTAATGAGTTAAAGTTGATTGTGGCGGGGGCCTGAGTGGCGGCAGCCTTCGCGGGTGAGAGTCTGCTGAAAGAAAATTAATTACGTTGTAAGTAGGTAAACAACCCAGCTAAATATTAAAACATTTCAAGGAGATATACGCCTCATTGGGTCTTTTGACCCACCACAACATCTAAAGCACCTGTCATGAGTTGAAACTCCACGTCCCCTTCACCCAGTAGCTCGCCATCCAGCGAAATGGGTAACGACAGATCGCTGTTCAGTTTTAATGACTTGCCTTTTAGGCTTTCCACTCCTACGGATTGGCTATGTTGCCCAAGGAGCGACAGAACTCCCTCGACCAAAAAGTCGAGCTTTGTTTCACCATTAAACACATAGACATCCAGCAATCCGTCATCAAGTTCTGCCTCGGGAGCAATTGGAACTCCCCCGCCTGCAAATCGCCCATTGCCCAAGACGATATTCCATGAATCCCATTCATAGGATTCACCATCAAGCTGAGCTGCTAGGTGATAGCACCGACTTTCCTGGGCTGTTTCGACACTTTTCAAAGCGTAGACTAAAGAACCCCAAAGCTCCTTATCGCTGCCGCTGACGCGCTTGGTCATCTCGGGCACAAACCCTACGCAAGCGACGTTCATCCCATAGAAGGTTTTATCATTAAGGGTTACTTGAATCACATCTAGCGGAACCGACAGACCTTCCTTGATAGCCTTGATCGCAGTTTCTAATTCAGGACCAATATGGATAGATTTACAAAAGTCATTGGCCGTGCCTAATGGTAGAACAGCGAGCTGAGGACGTTTCTCTTTCGCAAGGCTCATTAGGCTATCAGCGACTTCCCGAATGGTGCCATCACCACCACCTACAATAATCTGAGGAACACCGTTTTCCGCAAGTTCGCGACTGATACGCCCAGCATCGCCCGGCTCCTGACTTACTCTGATGTCCCAGGGTAACAATTCTTTCCAAGATTCTAGATCTCGATCGTGATCTCCAGCATGGGGATTCAAAACGACAACCTTATCCACAACGACTCCTACCAAAGACTAACTTAAAGGAAACTCCTGCATCGGCATCAGATCTAAAAAAGCCGAAAGCCCATAGTATTCCAAAACGTCTTGACTACTCAAGACGCGAAGTAACGGCCAGGAAAACCGGGTGTCAAATTCACGATGAGCAACATAAGCTAAAACCTCGCGAAGCGAGCCCTCGAAATGAGCTTCCGAAGCGAATCCCTGATACCGCCTTTCTAGTGCCTGCTGCGCTTCTTGGTGATCGTTGTGAACGCTGACGAGCCGGGCCACACCTTGCTGATCTTCCTCTTCAAGAAAACACAGCTTCATAAAGCGAGCTATGGTTTCCAAAGTCTCTTGCCTGATATAGCGCTTCATCGCAAAGCTTCCTATTGGAATAGGGAAATGTCAAAGTCCGTACGACCAGCCTTGACCTCGCTCTTTGGTTTTGTTTGGGGAGCCACCGCTGGTTGCATCACTTGAGGCTCCGGGCTTGGTGGGTTAGCCACTGCTTGCGGCTGAGGTGACGGTTCACACTCTTTTAGCTTGGCCCTTGGTACTTCGGGGTTTTGCTCTTGCTTAGCTTCCAAGTATCGCAGGCCAGCACGAATTAGTAGAATCGCCCTTTCTGAGCAGGCTCGCTGGCCAGTAGGCCACGTGACTAAATCTGGTAGAGAGAACGGCAACTGAGATTCGTCCTCAGTCAGCAAGATATCAATTAAATCCTGCTGACGACCCGAGTTCGCGATTCGAATAATCAGTTGCTGTTCAGTCATCATTACGCCATCCCTGTAGAGCTTACCTGTCCAAACAGATTATCCTGCATCATAGGTTGCCTGTAAGGCTCATCGGTTTCGCGACTGACAAAGCCCGTTTTCAAGGACGAATTGCCAATATCGAGAGCCAGGCTTGCTGTTTTAAGCAAGCCTTGAACGCAGGTAAAAACAGGGTCCTGAAGCTCGGGCGTGCTGTGAGGAAGTTGATCGATTGCAAATAGTTTGTAATGACCACCACTTTCGATCTCCTGTCGCAAACAGTCCACGACCATCGGATCTTTTGCACCACCGCCAGACAATACAATCGCAACAGAACGCTGCTTGTAGGGCTCGTTAAGATTAAGGAGATCCTGAGTTGCCGTCGCAAAGTACTCACGAATCGCCCGTTGTTTCTCTTCAAAAATGTCACTGGTTTCAGATTCTAGAGAATCACTCCGCGCCTTCTGGCCATTTTGCCAAGCAATCACCGCATCGGCCAATGGAAGCTTGACATACTGAGCAAAGTCTCGAATTGCTGACGATAAGCCTTCGACCCGTGCATGTGTATTAGGGATGGGGCGACCATCGTACATTGTAATTTGCTGCAAGTCCCCATGGCCAAGTTGCCACAAAATATAGCTGCGAAGATCCCTTGGAACTGCCTGTAACACAGCTTGAGTTTCGTACAAGAGATGAACATTTTCCAACTCAAGCTGGCAGTGTTGTGTTTCCTCTAAAGGGTGAGTACGAAATTCGATATCCCTGACAATTTCTTCAAGAATGCTTCGTTGCTCACGATCAAATTTGTTGCTGGCGTCCGTGAATCCGCTGAAGTGTTGCTGACTGGCAGCCAGAGCGAGGTCAAGTTTATGGCGCCCTGCGCCTAGGGTATAGGCGATCGCGGCTTTTACTAAACGACGAAAATTAGGCTGCCTTAAATTACCACCAAAGGCACGGCTATGATCGGGGGCCACCATCTGCGCAGCCTCACCAACGGTCAACCAAATCCCTTGGTCTTTAATGCTAATGGAGTTCGCCATGAGAGATTCAGAAAAACTTCTTGGTTCTTTAGTTATAAAAGCAGGAAGTGATTTTAGAGTTGTTGCATTCATAAGAGATCCTTTATCCCAAGAAAAACTATGGCTCGGTGATAACAGAATTTGACACAGGCCTCAATCAGATTCGGTTATCAGGGAATCACAGGGTTGCATGGAAGCCCATTAAAAAATCGGACAAAGGTTATTTTTAAATATTGCATGATGATCATTTGATGAGGGCTAATTTTTTAATTAAACAAGCCACTCCCCTCACTGACATCGCACCTGAAGCCATCGAAATAACTAGGCCTTTAACAAAGAATCAGCAAGTCACCTAAATATGGCAATCCAGACTCCGACAACTCAATGGAAGAATTAGGCAAGGGCTTTTTACGCATGACATGCTTTAGATTCATTATGATTCTCTTAGTGGTTTACTCCACGCGCCTCGTCGCAGAGCCACAACAAGACTGCTTCTCGTGCGAGATCAAAGTTACGGATCTCAGTGAGCCCCTTGATTTAACTGGCCGATGGCTGTTTACCAATTCGGACCAGCCAAGTCACGCGTCACCAGAGGCGGATACATCTCAGTGGACAACGGTGATGACTCCAGGAGGCTGGGAGAAGGCTTATCCCGAGCAGAGCCCTTACATGGTAGGTTGGTATCGGGGTAATTTCGTGTTTGCCCCCGAATTGATCGGTCAGAAGGTGACGATCCTCCTGGATGCTTATATGGGTGGGGTGGAAGTCTTTCTCGATGGTAAGGAAATCTACCAACGAGGCTCATCCAACTCCTATGAGAAATATTTTTCGATCCAGCCAATTCCCATCATATTTACCATAAGCCAAGAAAGACAGGTTATCGCTTTTCGCATCACCACAAACCTCATGAAGGGAGTGTATCAATTACCCTTCACTATGCTGTCCTACAAAAACCAAGATGACTATGTATCCTTCTACCAGTTTTGGGGCGGTGAGTTTCGCAGCCTTTCCGCTTTTGTAGTTGGGGCCATTGGACTCTTTTTTCTTCTTATTTACGCTAAAGTAAAATCTAAGCTGTACCTCATAGCTGGTCTTTCAGGAGTGTCCATATTTCCATTCTATGGCTTTCCCAGCGATATGTTTATTCGTCACGTCGACCCGCAAACCTTACAGATTCTCCATTATACCGGAATCGGTTCTTTGGCTATGTTCCATGGCTACTTCGCCCAGTTTTTCTATCGCTTCTATCCATGGTTCAACCGCCTCAACTTCACGGTCAATGGAGTCCTGATTGCATGCTTTGTCTACTTTGCCATCGACTTCCACCACCAAGCTTTTCTTGGGGTTCGGAAGTTTTTGTTTATCTATGCAAATATTGTTTCCTACCAGTTTATCTATGTATTGGTTCAGGCAGCTCGTAAAAATCGTGTTGCTGTACCGTTGTTGCTTGGGGAATTCATCATGTTTGCCTGTTCCATCCATGATATTCTCCTCGCCCTAGGTCTGATCCAATCGGTGAGCCTCATTTTCTTTGGGACGCTCATTGCAACGAGCTGCATTATGGTGGTCGCAAGCAGTCTTTTCGCTTCAACCTACCTCGAAAACAAGTCTCTCCTCAAAAATATCGAAGGGGTCAATAAAAACCTGGAATCGATTGTCGAAACCCGAACCAATGAGCTAAAGACCAAGAGCCAAGCCATGGATCACATGATCCACCGTCAAAGCGAAGCTGTTGAGTCTACTGTGGGTGAGTTGAATCAAATACTAGAAACAGTCGATCAGAATGTCGGTCATGCTAGAGCATCTGAAAAGGAGGCTGAAACCTCTCACCAAATCGCTACGGAAGGTCGGGAGCGAGTGAGTCAGATGCAACAGTCCATGAAGGAAATCGAGAGTGCTGTGGTTTCGGTAGTGGAACAGGTGAGAATTGGCAACGAAAATATCGAAACGATCATGACTATCATTAAGGATATCTCTCAGAAAACTACAATTATCAATGATATCGTTTTCCAGACCAAACTTCTATCATTCAATGCCTCCGTGGAAGCCGCTCGTGCGGGAGACCAAGGTAAAGGTTTTTCAGTGGTCGCGGAGGAGGTCGGCAACCTCGCACAGATGAGCGGTAATGCCGCCCGTGAGATCTCTGCTCTACTGGACAGAAGCCAGACGGAAATCCATACCATCGTGGGAAACTCACAAAAACAAGTCCACGAGCTGGCAAATCGTAGCAGCAACACGGTCTCCAAGGGTGTTGAACTTGCTGTACGGTGCGACGAAATTCTTACAGAACTTGTAGATCGGGTGGGAACTGTAAAGAACCTCATGGCTTCCATTACCAAAGCGGCCGAAGAGCAATCCGAGGGAGTGCATAGTATCTCTGAGACTATGGCTTCCTTGGTGGATCAATCCCAAGAAGTCGAAGCTATAACCAAAAAACCTAAAAAGCTTGTGGCCTAGGCTAAAAAAATAGTCAAAGGCTGCGATAAGTCACAAAAGCCTCACCACTATCACGTGTAAGTCATAGGTCCAAGTGAAGGGCAAGTCTTACCTATTGGCATTGCAGGGATAGATCCGAAGACGACCGAGACATCAACCGGGAGACTTCGAAGCAGAGCGATGATCAAACAACTAGGCCTTTGGCTAGTGCTCAGTAGCAAGCTCCTTGGCGCTGAGCCCATCTCAATCAACCATGAAAGCTTTAATGGCCAAAACTTCGGCCTTGAAGCCTCTTGGCTTATTGGGGAATTGAGCTTTGACCAAGTTCGTTCTTCTGATGCCAAGTTTTTCAGGAGCGACCGAGACCTCAACTCGTTCGGCTTCTCAGCCAAGACTCTATGGGCAAAATATCAGTTTGAAAACTCTGCAAACCAGCCCAGGACGTTTTACATCTTTGATAACCTCATTCAAAACCTTCGAATTCAAGTTTACAAGAACCAGCAACTCCTTGGGGAACTATACCCTCATGATAGCCTTCGCAAACGAATCATTCCTGTCCAGTTGGAAGCAAATACTACAGCAACCATCTATATTCGTAAGGATATCGAAGGCCCTCTGCGGCAAACCTGGACTTTTTGGAATAATAGAGACGCACTCCACCATAGGATGATGAGTTATGAGCGAAACTGGGGCGTGGTTATCGCCGTCTTCGCCATGAGCCTATTCTTTAATGCCATACTATTTACTGTCTATCGATCTCGTGTCTATATCTTCTACTCGGCCTATATTTTGACCTTTGCTTTTTCAGCCACCGTTCAGTGGAGCATGTTTCCCTTGCCACACGCTGATCACTGGTTCATGGCTGCTGGGGTGCTTTGCCAGATGATGATCGCCCTATTCAGCCTCGATTTTCTGGATATCGATCAACGGCACCCAATTTTTCGTCGAGCCATGCTTATAGTTGTCGGCATTGATTTTCTGGTTTTACCCTTGGCCGTATTCAATCTCATTGCCCTGACTAGGATCATGGTGGTAACTGTCAGCCTAGGTTCGGTCCTTGGCTTAGTTTTAGCCCTGATGATATTTATTCAGGAGCGCAAGTCTCACCAACTCATTTATACCGTTGGTTTTGGAGTCATGTTAGCTGGATCGGTGGTTCAAGCTCTGGTGTGGCGGGGTTTTCTACCTCAATTTTCAGAGCACTTCCTATGGTATGCTGGAATGCTGGAGAATGTGATCATGATCTATGCGATAGCCATCAGAATCGCCAACACCGAAAAGGATCGAGTTCACGTTTTAGAAAGCATGAATCATAGCTATGCACAGCTGGCAAAGGTTTTTTACCCTCACCAAATCGAACTGATGGAAGCTGGACAGCCACTAGAGGCTAGCATGCCCATAGGCTCTGGGGACGCCTGCGTCATCAGCTTCGACATTGCTGGAAGCTCTTTGATTGCCGCACCTGGTACCCAGGACTTTTTCCGGGCGGTTTTTGCCGAATGCGGTGAGATCATGATGGCAAACTATCGGCAACAGCCCCTACAAGCCAATGCCTTTCGGATCAAAGAAATGGGCGATGGTTTTCTGTGTACCGTAGGATTTCCCTTTCAAAGTCCTCATGACAACATCTTTGTGGCAGCGTCCGACCTCGCTCTAGACTTCTTGCAAGCCTTTTGTAAGGGACTTGAAGCCTTCGACTATGATCAAGCCGTCTACTGCGGGTTGGGGATCGCCTATGGCCCCGTCGAGGGATTCTACCCAAAATCTCCCCCAATCGAATATGATCTCTTTGGTCGCGGACTCGTGCTAGCGACTCGTTACGAACAACTGAGAAAGCTAGTACTCAAAGCGCTCAAGGTTCAATCGAACATTGTGATTCTCCAGGACACCGTCTACCGGGCCCTGCCTCCTGAGAAGCAGGCGGCCTTTAAGAAGTTTAGCCTTCTTGAGCACAACATCGTGGTACGAAACGACAAAGGCGCGCAATTCATTTATTATCAACTGATATCACAGCAAGGTGGATTAGAACTGAACATGAAGTCCGCCGTCTAGGTTTATTTTTAGGCTTAACGAAGGATCATAGGTTTTACTCTTCTTACTAGGTTTGTAGATTGTAGATAGTCTTATCCACAACTGGGCAAGAATTGCCCTCCAGCCTGCCACCATTTAACCGAAAAAACAAGGTGAGTGACTGGAGACATTCATGCAACACCGTATTGTGCAAAATGAGCTAAAATTTCGCTGGCTATTGATCATCGCTCTGGTGATTACCAGCCTATTCAGCTTGCTTGTCTACAGCAATGTTTACACCATCGTTCAGAACACCGTTTCATCACCCATTAACTTTTTCACTCGCTCCGCACTTGGCAAATCTCCAAGACTCCATCCCATGATTAAAATCTATGCCCTCGATGATGTTTCGGTGGATTTCCTCAATCGCAGCGATATGACGATCACCGAATGGGCTAATGTCCTGCAAGGGATGGCTGAGTCTGGGCCGTCAGTTATTTACGTCGATAAATTATTCAGCGCACCCCAAGGAGATGGCTATAAGCACTTCAATGAGACTATAAAAGCCATCAATATTCCCATCGTCAGCGCCGCTTACGTAACTGAAACACCAATCCATGGCAAGTCTCCGATAGCTTTGGACCAAGCTCTTTTTTCCCTTCACAAAGCGGTGGATCGAGGGCGATTTAGCATTCTCGAAGAGTCTGACGAAGATCTGGAGTGGCTTACAGTTCGTCCTGCAAGCCTTTATGGCCCCCACCGCAACATCGCGCCAGCTCTCAACAACCTAGGTCACGCCATTTATCATGGCCAAGGTTTAGTAGAGCCCTTGATTAGGGTTCGGGATGATAAGGTCATCCCCCATATGAGCTTTATCGGCCGCAACAAATACTATCTCGACAAGGGTGCCATTTACATCAATCAACAAAAGGTCCCATTGAATCGTGAGGGCAAGATACTCGCAAACCTTGTAAATATTGACGAACTGCGTGGCCGTACCTTTAGTTTTAAAAGCTCGATCGCGCGGGCCAGACGAGGAATGAGCTTTGATAGTGTCATCAAACCAGGGCAAATCGTGGTGATCTTACCTGCCATGTACACTGGTAACACTGATATGGTTCCTACACCAATCGGTTATATTCCTGGTGGCTATGTCATGGCATCCTTGATCAATAGTGCTGTCACGGGTCGATGGCTACAACACATTGAATATGAGTTTTTCTACGTTTTGGGACTCACCCTTACAGGCATCGGTCTTGGTACTCTGACAATACCGATCCTATGGTTTGCTTTTTGGATATCGGGTATCTTAGGCATCGCCGGCGCCGGCATTCTTTCTTTTTCCTATTTAGAAATGATATTCCCGTGGGAAGTCTATACTGCCTGCTTTTTTACGGCTAGCCTCTGGACATTTATCTGGAATCGCCAGATTAGAGAGCGGACAGCCCGAGACGATTCCATCAAGCGCAAAGAACGTCATGATGCTGCACAAGCGGTGCAGGAGTCTTTGATTCCTGATGCCCGCGACATCGCAAGCATCGAATATTCAGCATACTACAAAGCAGCTGAAGTTACCGGTGGCGACTGGTATGGGATTTACCAATCACAAGATAGTCAGCGAATCTTTCTATTTATCGGCGATGTTACGGGCCATGGTTTTTCATCGGCTCTGCTTACTGCTACAGTGGCAGGCTGTATCAAATCAACGCTCGGTGAAGTTGATGAGAATAAGTTATCCGCTGAAGAGAGTCTTCAGCTAGTAGCTCGTCGTACCAATCAAGTCATCTATAAAACAGGTGCCAAAGCCAAGCACCTCATGACTATGGCTCTAGCATGCATTGACTTGCAAGATCGATCCTTGTTCTACATGAACGCCGGTCATCGCCCCCTCTTTCTCATTAGGAAAGGTGCTGTCACCACGTTGCTACAGGGGGGTTCAGTGCTGGGGTTCCTGGAAGATTTCTTCAGCGACGTCAAGCGCTACCCCTTGCAAAAAGACGATCTCATCTTTTTCTTTACCGATGGCCTGACCGAAAATGAAGGCCCAAACGGTGAGATCCTTTCGAATCGAAAACTCAAGAAGGCCCTCAAAGGCCACAATGATGTCTACGATGTGGTCAAAGACCTGCAATCCATGAGCGCAGGTATCTGGCAGGACCAAGAACCCCTTGATGACTGCACCTATTTTGCAATTAAGATCTTAGATTTTACCAACGAATTAGATAAAGCTCCCCATCCTGAGGCATCTTGAGACAGCTCGACAGTAGCTAAAATTAGGCTATTTCCTGTGGGTGGATCACGGGAAAGCGGATAATTTGCAGAAAATAAGCAATTTCTATAGCAGCAAACATTGACTAATCAGGATAATCTTAGGAAAATAAGAGTATATTAATTATCAAGAGGGCATTTGATATGGTGGCTAAGAAGAAAACAACGAAGAAGAAGGTAGCAAAGAAAAAAGTTGCACGTAAAAAGGCAACGAAGAAGAAGGTAGCAAAGAAGAAGACTACGGCTAAGCGAGCAACAACGAAGAAAGCAACAACTACTGCTGGAGCGGCGTATCGTGCTGGGCAGTCGCCTGCGACAAAGTCTCAGATCATAGCGACTCTCGCTGAGAAGCACGAGCTTCCCAAAAAGCAGTTGGGCGAAGTATTCTCATCATTGTTCGAAGAAATCGTACCTGCAGAACTAAAAAAGCACAAAAAGTTTAATCTTTTCTCTTTTGTTAAGTTCTCAGAAAAGAAGAAACCAGCTCGCAAGGCACGGATGGGTGTGAACCCTTTCACGGGCGAGAAGATGAAGTTCAAGGCAAAGCCTGCTTCAAAAACTGTAAAAGCGGTATCATTGAAGAAGCTCAAAGAGCTCATCTAAAGTTCCCTGGGAACCTTGTGCTTGAACAAGGTTCCCACGTCATTTTTTGCCTAGCTCCACCCCTTCTTAACATTCCTTTACTCCACACTCGAACCCAAAGCCTTGGCGTTAAATTACTCCACATAAACCTATCTTCAAAAACCCAGACGATCGAGAGCAAGAGCTTTTAAATTCTGCCCTCCGCGTATTTAGCATTTCGATAGGCAAAATCAAAAAATATGCAATTTAGTAACAAAGTTTGCTGGATAGGAATTCACAGGGTACAAGAAAGCCTAATACTTGTTGCTTTACTAGTGAGGGAATAAAAATGAATCAAAAACTACCAAAAGTGGCATATCTTTGCATGGAGTATGCAGTCAACTCCGATATCAAGACCTATGCTGGAGGCCTAGGCATCTTAGCTGGTGACTACCTAAAAGGCGCTAAAGATGAGCAGCTCCCCATAGTTGGTGTGGGCTTGAAGTGGAAGCAAGGCTACACCCGTCAACACCTTAACGATAAGGATCGAGTCGTCGATTCCTATGAGAACCATCCTTACGACGGCTTTGAAGATACCGGCAAGTCTGTCACCGTACGGATCCGCAATCGCGATGTCGTCTGCAAAATCTGGAAGGCTACCGACTGGGGGGTGAGTGAACTGTATCTCCTAGATACCGACGTTCCTGAGAATGCAGATACCTGGATTACTGGCCAACTTTACGGTTGGTTTGGCGAAGAGCGAGTCGCGCAGGAAATGGTACTCGGTATCGGCGGAGTTCGCGCCTTGAAGGAGCTCGGAATAGATGTGGATGTCTATCATTTCAACGAAGGTCACGCAGTACTGGCAGCGATCGAACTGCTACAAAACTACAAAGCCGATGGGTTGAGTTTTGAGCACGCTTGGGAGAAGACCAGAGCAAAGGTTGTTTTTACAACCCACACTCCGGTCATCCAGGGCAATGAATCCCATCCTCCTGAACTCCTAAGCTACATGGGTGCTGTTGGCGATCTTAGCCAGGAGGAAGTTCATCAGTTAGGGGGAACTCCATTTAATATGACGGTTGCTGCACTTCAACTTTGCCGTGCATCCAATGGTGTCGCCCAGCTCCACGGAGAAACCGCTCGTAAGATGTGGGCTCATGTGGAAAAGGCCCCGGAAATCATCGGCATTACCAACGGTATTCACAAACCGACTTGGGTGGATTCCAGAATTCAAGAAGCCAAGGATCATCCCGATCTACTTTGGGACGTTCACATGAGTCTTAAAAACGATCTCATTGCGTTCGTGAAAGAAAGAACAGGCCAGCAGCTCGATTCAAATAAAATGATCATCGGCTTTGCTCGCCGAGCCGTAGCTTATAAACGCTCCAACTTAATCTTTCAGGCTGGCGATGCAGTGATTGAAGCTCTGAAAGCAGGCAAGATTCAGGTGGTATTTTCTGGTAAGGCCCACCCACTCGATGATGGCGGTAAAGACATTGTTCACGAGATCGTTGCTTTCTCCCGCCAATATCCTGGCAGTATCGTCTTCCTCGAAGACTACGATATGGATATTGGTGCCATGCTGACCCGAGGATCTGATGTTTGGCTCAATAACCCCCGCCGACCACAAGAAGCCTGTGGCACATCTGGCATGAAAGCTGCCATGAATGGTGTTCTGAATCTTAGCGTTCTTGATGGCTGGTGGCCTGAAGCTTGTCAGCACGGTGTCAACGGCTGGGCAATCGGCGACGATCATGTTCCAGAGTCTTTTGAAGAACAGGATGCCCGGGATGCAAAGTTTTTAGGTGAAACCTTGATCCAGGACGTACTTCCAACTTATTACGACGATCGTCAGAAATGGATTACCATGATGCAAGAAAGCATCAACTCTGTTACGGAACCGTTCAGCGTTGATACCATGCTTAAGTCTTACTTTGAAAAACTCTACTAGATCGACTTGGGGGAGCCTTGCTCCCCTTGACCGAGGGTTGGCCCTGAAAGAGGCAAGCCATCCCCTGGAGTGAACCATGATCTTGTGCGATTGGCATAAGCTACCAAGGAAAGCATCACAGGCACTTCAATTAAAACACCTACCACAGTTGCTAATGCTGCACCTGAATTCAGACCGAATAAGCTGATCGCGACAGCAACGGCCAGTTCAAAAAAGTTCGAAGTACCGATCATAGCAGCCGGAGCAGCGACGTCATGAGGAATTTTCCACTTGTAAGCACCCCAATATGCAATGATAAAGATTCCATAACTTTGAATCAGTAGAGGAATTGCAATCATAACCACCACCATTGGCTGGGCTACTATGGTTCCCGCTTGGAAGGCAAACAAAAGCACCACTGTCGCCAGCAAGCCCATGATAGAAAATGGTTTTAGGCGGCTGATAAATTTGCTCAGCTGTTCAGAGCCAAGCCTCAGTAAAGCCCTTCTTGTTATAACTCCAGCTAATAATGGTGCAACCACATATAACACTACTGATAAAAGCAGAGTTTCCCATGGAACCACGATTTCTTGAAGATCCAAGAGAAATCCAGCGATGGGTGTGAAAGCAATAACCATAATCAGGTCATTGATTGATACCTGCACAAGGGTGTAGTTAGCATCACCACGGGTCAGATGGCTCCAGACAAAGACCATAGCAGTACAAGGTGCGACCCCCAGCAAAATCATGCCAGCGATATATTCTTTGGCCGTTGCTGGATTCACATAGTCTGCAAAGATATAAGTAAAAAACAGATTGGCAAGAAGCGCCATAGTAAACGGTTTGATCAGCCAGTTGATGATCAAGGTAAGGCACAAACCCTTGGGGCGCTTGCCAATATCCTTCAAAGACGAAAACTCGATTTGGATCATCATGGGGTAGATCATGACCCAGATCAAAAGAGCCACCAACATATTTACGTTAGCGACCTGCAAGTCACTCAGCAGCGCTGCGACCTCAGGAGCAACAAGCCCAAGGACCACACCCGCTGCCATCGCCAGCGCAACCCATACACTCAGGAAACGTTCGAAAATTCCCATGTTCATCATCCTTTATTTAACAACTTAAGTTCCGATTCGATGGAGCTTGCAGATCACATACTAAGTCCTGCCACTCCTTTAAAACTTCGCCATCAACACAATAGCAACGTCGCGGACCATCTACCGTGCCCTGGACAAGGCCCACTGACTTTAAAATCCTGAGGTGCTCTGAAATTGTCGAGGCCGCCAAGGGAATATGTTCGGCCAAATCACCAGAGATGCATTCACGACGCTCAATAAGAAACGACAAAATACGAACTCTAGCCGGATGAGCTAGTGCTTTGCATAAAGATGCCATCCGTTCGTCAAGCTCTTCAAATTTCCCCATAATTCCTCCTTATTTCGTATTTCGACGAATAACGAATAAACGTTTCACTGTCTAGTTTGAAATCTATTTTTCCAATATATTCAGATCGCTAACAGCTCCGTCGCGGTGCTGCCAAATGATCATGTTCAATTATAGATAGGGAGTTATCCATGAACCATGCAGTCACTAGACCAGCCATCCTAGCTTTGAGTTTAGGGGTGGCGGGCCAAATATACGGCAAAGAATCAGTGTGGCAAGCCGCCTCAGGGGGAACCAAGCTGACATGTGCCTCGACGTCGAGCTATCAGTCCGCATCGAGTCGCGAGATAAGACTAGAAAATAATGGTCGTCGACTGAATGTTGCGTTCCGCCCCAATTGCGTCCTTGAGCTACGAAGGCAAAAAGGAAAGTTTGTTTTGGATACCAAGTCCTCTGCGGAATGTCTTTCTCCAGACTCTGCCCCCCAATCGTGGTCCTTTCAAAGTGGCACTGCGGAGTTTACAGGCAGAGGCCCCAGCAAGAGCTTAAAGCTGACCCTTCAATATCAAGTTGGGAGCGAATCTGAGTCCTGCCAAGCCAATTACCAAGCCTGGTTAAGCAAAAGCGTAGCGAGCCCAGAGATCGAAGAACTGGCGAGTTTTTCTAAAGGAGACTTCATCGAGTCAGTGGCCGTCGATCGTCACGGAGATGTGTGGGTCATGAACCTCGGGCCTACAGGCACAGGGGTTTTTCGTATTGCAGAAAAAGGCGGGGCTGAGCTTGTGGTTCCCTACCCTGAGGGCCAGGGCGGCAATATTGCGTTCACCCCTCAAGGGGAGCTTTTTGGCACAATTTCCGATGTTAACGATCCTGAAGGAATTCGCGCCATCATCAAGCTTGCCGACGGTGCCTACCAAGTTGTTGCCGACCTTCCCAAGGACAGCATTCCAAATGGCATTGCTTCTGATCACCTAGGCAACCTATACGTTGCTGATAGCGGTGTGGGCCGAATTTTTAAATGGAACAGAAAAACTGGAGTCGCCAAAGTTTGGGCCGAGGGCGGAAGCTTAGTGAACCAAGGATATTTAGGACCAAACGGTATTAAGGTTGCGAATGACTCTGTTTTCATCAGTAACTCTTCCACAGCTGCTATTGTGGAAACAAAAATCAAAAAGGACGGTACCGCTGGAAAACGTCGCACCATCGTTAGCAATGGCAACTTTGGAATTGGTGCTGATGATTTCGCAGTGGATCGCTCGGGTAACCTTTGGGTCACCACCCACCCCAGCAATACCTTGGTGAAGCTTCAAAAAAATGGTCGCGCCAGCCTTATTCTTGACAGCCAAGATGGGCTTTGGGGCCCAACGTCTGCGTTTTTTGATCCCCGACCAGGAATGGAAACAATTCTATATATAGTGGGCGATGGCAATCTTCTTGGTTCACAGCAACCTGACGAGGCAGGCTCTTCAGAACTATTTCCTTCAAAGGTATTACGGATCAACACTGCTGACTTTGGAAAACTGTAGGGAATAGCTTTTATTATTATCCTCAATTGGCATCAGCCACTCATCCTGATATCCTGACGTTCATTCAGAAACAACGAAAGGAAATTCAGATGAAGTTTGCATGGCTACTTGCGCTATCTTTTATTGCCACTCCCGCCCTCCGATCCGAGCCTATTCCTATGCTTGGATCGGGGATCTTGATTGAACCAGGCTCAGATCAGATCGATGATAGCCGCTACCAAATTGGAAGCGAATGGGGCAAGAAACCTATTCAGGAAAGTCAGTTTAAGGAGTTGGCAAGTTTAGAGAGAGTTGCTAAAGGCACTGCTAATGTAAGAGGTGCCACGGGATTCTACCTCGGTAAGTTTGCAGGGCAGCATGTAGTTGCTACCAACAACCACGTGTGCCCTTCATCATGGGCATGCTCATTCGCTAGTATTGCATTTAAACAATTGGGAAAGTCCTACCGCACATCAAGCTTTATCGGTTCCTGGCCTAGTATCGATCTAGCATTATTAACCATTAAAGTCGCCAAAGATGATGAAAGCCTTATGGCCAATTACGCCCTTCCTTTTGCCTTCGATCTACCTTTGTACCCGGGACAAAAACTTCTGACAGTTGGCTATGGATCTGCAAATAATAGCAGGCGCGATATGGTAGGCAACTGGGATAGTGATTGCAAAGTGTTTTCAAAAACAGACGAATTTCGTCTGATGGATGACCCCGACTCACTGAACCCTGGCCGCTACAAAACCTGGTCGTTCGCCAATGGCTGCGATGTTTCTCATGGTGACTCCGGGTCTGCCATGGTGGATCGTGAATCAGGACAGGTGATCGGTATTATTTGGACTGGAAAGATTCCCAAAAAATCTGAGATTCAGAACTCTGATTACCTGGACTCAATTCTCGCTGAAGAGAGCGAAGAAATCTGGTCTGAACTATCCTATGGAGTTCCTGCGGCTAAGATCAAAGAGCTTTTTCTGGAGAAGCTGGTGGCTGGTGAGCTAAGTGATGCTGCCCGTGAAGTGGTTGAGGAGATGCTTTGAGATTCGTTTAAGGCGCTGGTCTGGTTTTGAATAGCAATCGAATTTATGACGGGAGACACAGAGTACTCTGTTACGTCTCCTTGGACACCTTTAAAACTTCTGACATATCGATGCCGTCTCGCCTATGAAAATACAAATTTGGCACAGCTCGCCGATGGAATAGCCAAGATCAACAATTCCCAAGCCAGTAGTCAATGGCGTTCGCAATATCTAGGGACCTAATGGGTCACGTACCTGAGGATGATTTTTGCCGTACTCTTGGCGCAAGCCATGCAACAACGGAGCATGTTAGCTGATTATCTGTTGACAGAAATGTCTCAGTATAGGCCATATGCTGTCAAAATAGCGATGCTCTATACTTTTAGGATAGTTAAATAAGGGCTTAGGATATTGGATAATCTCAACGAGACCGCGCCACTGAAAGAAGAAAAAAATGATGTACAGGGTCTTGAAGGTTGGCTGATGATAATCGGTATTGGCATAGTCATGACACCGATTAAGCTAGTCTCCATGCTCATAGAGTTTCGAGATATGTACAGTGTTGAAACTTGGTCTGCACTTCTATCAGAAGATTCTGATCCAGCAATCTCTCAAGTCGCTATTCTTTTCACTAGCACGAATCTCTTATTACTTGCTGTCAGTCTGGTTGTGGCGTGGCTCTTTTTCAAAAAGAGAACGATATTTCCAAAGTTTTTCATTGGCTGGGTTATTTTCAACCAGTTAATCCTCTTCGGTGGTATTTATTACACATCACAGACTGTGGACATTGGTGAGACCCTTGGAATCAAAGATCTAGTGAAGACTCTCTTGTCTCCAATCTTTGCCGTGCTGTGCATTTCATATATGTTGGTTTCAAAGAGAGTTAAAGCTACGTTCATCAATGGATGATTGAACAAATTTCTCAAGCTCACGATCTGAGAGACCTACAAGTTTCACAAGCTCTTCATAAGGGTCTCCAGGTATACCAAAATACTTAGCGAAAGCCGGTTCAGTCTTTAAGCCTCTTGCTTTTAGAGATCTGATTCCGTCCCGAGCTGTATCACCACCAATCTCCAATAGTCGCCTCTCCACGAGCAGATGGACCACCGCATATTGCCTTTCTATAGGGCAGTTTTGAGCAAAGATTTCAAAGCCGAATCCACTAAAGGCAAATCGAGCAACAAAAGACTTTACGCCTCGTGTCGAGGTCATGTAAGAGGTGAATTCATCGCAGTCACCGAAGTAAGATAATACCAGCGTATTGAAGTCATCCAGATCGTTCGCTTCGCAGATGATATCAAGGTCGCTATCCTCGATATCCACATCGATGGGAATTGTTCCAGCCAGAACTGCGTTATGGGGTTCAAGTTTTTCTAAGATCCCTAATGATGTTATGGCAGCGAACGCTAAACGCTGTCTTGGAGTTCCTGCCTTCATGAATGAAATATCATTTATTGACAATTAGGTATATCTCCTTATGGCATCTAGCCAGCTCCCAACTCACATAATGGACTTAAACATAAGCCCTGGGCACGGGTTCACTACCTTAAACCCAAACTGCTCGTAAAAACCTTCGATGGAGCTTTGGTCAAGCAGGCTGACTGCAATTGCATCGAGTTGACGAGCTTGGTCTATGAGTTCTGTCATCATATTCGATGCAACTTTTCTCCTGCGGAAACTCGGGTTCACAATGATATCACTCAAAGTTGCTACATACCCATCAAATCCCAAGCGACCAAAGCCAACAAGTTCTCCGTCGTAGAAAGCCCCGACCAATTTAGCTGCTGTTCTTAAGTACTGTTCCGTTCTTGCAAGGGATCTCTGGGAAGCTTCCCAGTTGCACTTGGTAAAGAGTTTGTTAAGGTCAATAGCCTTGACCTCACCTGAATATTGAATTTTTAACATAATTTCTTTTCATAGGTAATCTTGAGAAAATTCCCCTTATCCAAGATTTGATTACCCAAAAATTAAGTTAGTTTCAAGGCAAGTGGAGGTTTGGGACTATTTTATCTAGATTCAGCCCTGCTGATCTTGGCAACCTCAAGCTTCAGCGCCGATTCAAACGCCGCAACTCCTGCTCAATCCGAATCAAGCGCTTCTCAATAGAATCCAAACTAGACTCTTCTGACTCAATAATATCTCGCGTAAACTCCGCCATAAAGGTAGGCACAAACACTGCCGTAAATCCTACAAAACAGGTCGCCCCACCCAGCATCAAAACAACTCCAATCAAGCGCCCTGCATTGGTCACCGGCGTTATATCTCCATAACCAACCGTCGTGACCGTAGCAAAAGCCCACCAAAGGGCATCAGGATAGCCTCTTACCAATGGATTCACCTCTTGCTCCGCACCGTAAAATAGAAAAGCCAAGGGAAAGAGCAAGGCATTACCTAAAAAGACGAAGGCCAAGGTTTGGCGCCTAGTGAAAGCTCGAAATAGAGATGAGTAAAAAACAGACACGTGCTGAAAAGTATTTCGCAACGACAACCTCGGATACTAGTAAACTCGCAGGGACGGCTGGCCAACGATCCCATTATGAACCGGATATTAAAAATTGAAAAGTCAATCAAGGATTATCCTCGATCTAGGCCAAAAGGCTCTGCGCTCCAAGGTAGCACAAGCCTATACCCATCAATGTTTCCGAGGCTTTCACTCACTTTTTTACTTAATGGACGCGATGCTTTCTTAGGCTCAGGCCAAAGTGAGAAAATATTAGAAAATCCAAACCATAAGGTTTATCGTGTTGAGAAGACCAAAAAAAACATGCTTCAAAAGGAGTGTTCCCCTATGACCATCACACCTGATGACCAAGAGGCTAAGGATCAAGACATAGAAGTCAAAATCGATGTCGAGGAGTTTGTGGCCACCATCCTTACATTCCCATGCTTTGAGGATGCTAAGCTAGACAAGGAGCCCGCGGAGCTTTTTGAGATTATCATGAATGCTTATCGCCAAGATAATCTCACGGAAGAGCAAGATCTCGTGGTCGAGCTTCTGCTACACATGAGCGAGCCCAGTAGTTCGTTCAACCTGAAGCGTGCGAGCGAGGTGTGGACCGAGGAGGACCTCAATGCTTTTTGGGATGTAATTTGCCCGAGCTATGAAGAGTTTGAAGAAGAAGGCTTTGACCACAACCAGTAGGGTTATTGTGTATCAAATGGGGAGCATAAACTTCCGTAATGAACTAGCCTAAAAATATGCAGACACAGAATAGTCGTGCAGGGACTGGCATTTTTTAGGCATAATGCATTACAGAAGTTTATGCTCCCTTCAGTACTATTATATTTGAGAATTATTATGGAGAACCCATGAACACCATGCTCAATCACTGGACAAGGACTGGTCCTTTGGTAGCGGCCCTAGTTTTAAGCTCTTGTAGCGATACCAGCGATCCTGATGTTATCACACGGGAGGATTTAAAATCAGCGAGCGCCTTAAAACTCATTGATAACGGCAATGGCCAGGTAACGCTGCAATGGCAAACCGCAAACTTTGAAGATGACTTTGAAGGTTACAATGTCTACGGCGCTAAGGTCGATTCAACAACCTTAGCCAGTTGGGGTATCACCGAAGGTGAACCCATCCAACTTTTGAGCGCGGATGGTAATACTGTTGCTGAAGCGCGCACCCAGCTCGCCTATTTTTCTTACCAGTCCGATAACGACTATGTTCTGCCGGGTGTCGCTGATAATGCTGAAGCCGATTATACTGCTGACCTAGCGGAAGCTAAGTTCTCAGCACTGCCCTATCATAAGATTCGGGTGGCTAATAAAGAAGCTGTTTTGCCAACTTGCAAGACCTTGACAGATGGCTCTTGCACAGGGCTGGGCGTGACTCCAAACGAGACATCAGCATCGGATATTACTTCTGTGGGTACTGTGAGCTATATTTTTGGTTCGGAGGGCACCACTGTAAACGACTACCTTGAAGTTGGTAGCCAGTATTGTTTCTTTGTTTTTGCTGTTCAAGATAGTGGGGCTGAGATTTCTCAAAGTTCTAGTAATGTGGAGTGCATCACTCCTAAGTACACGAATACTTCGGGAACACTTACCGTCACGATGGATACAGGAACGTTCAGCTATCAACTACCCACCGATATTCGCACCTACCGCACTACGAATTGTAGCCAAACTGCTGATGAGGCAGCGGCATGCACCGATCTTACTCATACCGCTTCATCTTCCCAGTTCGGTTCTACCTCTGCATCGGGCGCATTCCAGTTCGAACGTTACACGGGATCGCCATCCAGCCTGAGCATCGTTGCTGGGAAAAATGCATCGATTCGCCCATTAGGGTATTTTGCAAACGGCTTCACCGATTCGACGTTTGTTGATTCTATAGATGAGATTACATCCATCGGTAATTTTTCAGCTTCTGCAATCAAGCAGGAGGGCGGCTTTAGCAGCCCAGGACAATCTGTAATTCTTAATGAGAAAAACATCTATGTTGTTGCTAATGCTCCCACTGACATTACTCCAACAGCAAGTGATTTTTACTATGACTGGCTATTCGTCGATTCACTAACATGCGGTTCCACGATCGGTGATGCATGTACTATGAGTTACCAGCTTCTAGTTTCTAAAACCGCCAATGTCTTAAGCCGATAGGAGTGAACAATGAAAAAACTAGGGGCTAGCAGCCTTCTCTTATTCTGTGGGCTTTCTCTGTCTTGCGACGGCGACGGCACCAACCCAGATACATCCACTCGCGATAAACTCACCCCACCCATTGCCCTGACAACTGTAACAGGTGACAGCCAAATCGAGTTGCGATGGTATGCGCAGAACTTTGAATCTGAACTACAAGGCTATGACGTCTTCATGGTATCAAATAAATCAGTCGCTCAATTAGCAGCTGAAGAGACAAGTCGCCCTGGATATCCCACGGCCGATTATAGCGTTGAAGCAACCTTACGCAAGGCATCGGTTCCTCGTTGTTCAGACAACAACGGCTTCTTCTCAGCTTTCGGAATTACAGTAAATTCAGACGAATCATGCGACAGTGGTCTGTTCCTTACCAGCCAAACCCCAACCAATCTTCAGGATTCTTCAACACAGTCCATCGTAAATGCGAAAGTAGCATGCTACGATCCTGATAGTAGCACCAGCGAAATTGGTGACGACAACCTTTCTTTAACCAAGTCAACGTCTGAATACCAAGATGGTGAGGGAATCCAAAGGTGCCTCATCAAAGACTTGAGCAATGGTACAACCTATACCTTCATAGTGGTTGCAGTTTTGGGAGAAAGCTATGATGAGATCAGCTGGACATCAAATCTAGCAGATGACACCCCAGCCCCTTCCTTGTATTCCCAAGACACCACCTTCGGAGCAGATCAGGCGCGAACACTTACATTTGATACCACGGCGTTTTCTGTAACAGTTTCTGATGCTGCTACATGCACAAATGGCTGTAGTATCACGGCTACAAATACGTCAGCTACAGCAAATCAGATTGTTGTCACGCGCGATACAGGAACCCTCTATCCTCAGCGAATTCTGGTTTCCACAGCCCAGAGTCAAAACGTTTCCATACTAGATCGAGGCCCGCTGACTTACGACCCAACCCAAGGTGTAACTCTCACGTTCAATTCTGATTTAGTAGAAAGCAATGTTGTCACTCTATCCGTCAATGGTACTACGCTAGACACAGTAACTTTTGACACTGATGTATCAACAACTCTAAGTAGTATTGCCTCGACCTTGGAAGATTCTTCACTGATCAGCAATGCCAGCAGCGATGATACGGATACGATCACCATAACCTTTGCGGAGTCGGATGTTGCCGTGACAGCAAGTGTTTCAGAGGGAGCATCACAGCCGACCACAACGGTTGCTCCACTGATCAATGCCCGGATTGCTGGGGACAGTGCCATTGACAACTCGGCTTCAGCCTACTTTACCCCAGGAACAGTGATCGCAGTTTATGAGAATACGGTAGTAGACTTTGTGATTGCAGCTGATAGCACAACCAGCTACTACGGTAAACTGGTCTTTGGAACATTTGATTACACTGGAGATGCAAACTCTGATCTCACCATTCCATTGACTGTCATCATGCAATCAAGTGCTGGCAACACCAACTACTTCGCCCCCTGGTTCTTTTAGCAAATGGAGCCCCCCATGGGCTCCTCTTTCAAATCTCCGTATGAAACACCCCACGAAAATCGCCCACCTTATAACCTCGTGCAAGATCCTGAGGGTATAGCTTCTTAAGCTGCGCCTCAATATCAGGAGACACCTTAGCCCCATGGCAAGTGACACAAAGCCCCTGCATATATATCGGCTTCGCAAGTATCATGGACTTTCCATCTTCCACCAACTGAAAATCATCGGCTCCCACCTTGCGGTCTTGCCATTCCTTCAATACCGCTTGTAACGCCGGTTCAGGTGAATTTTCTGGATTTCGCACCTTGAGTGATGAGCGTCCGACTCTCTCACTGCCCGTCTCTCGCATCTCTTTTACCGCTAGCTGACAGCTTTGCACCGCCTGAGCGGGGCCTTTTTTCATACCGTCCATCAGTTTGCCCTTCAAGCTCATGCCATATTGTTTGATCCGCTTTTTGCCAGCAGTAATTTTCTTCTTCAATGCCTGGGTCTCTGGGTCGTTTAGCACTCCCTTAGTCATCTCTTCCAAGGATTTTAGGCCGTGTTTTTCGCCGTAGGCCAAGGCTTCCTTCGTTGACATGGGTTCAAATAAAAATCGATTGATGGCCAGCAGTGCACCGACCCGGTTGCTACTGCTACAATGGAGTAATGTTTTTTTCTGGCCTCCCAACAGCTTCTTCAAGGCCAAACTTTGTTCGAGGCTGATGTCTTTTCCCGCAACAGGTAGGCTTAAGTATTCCATACCTGCGGATTTGGCCCATGCTTCTTCCTCTGCCACAAAGTTCTTTTCACCAGGAACTCGTAGATTGATCACCCGCACCACACCCCATGACTTAAAGGACTTAAAATCATCCTCGTCTGGCTGCCCTCCAACGATCAAGTGATCGTTGACGACTCCACTTTGTGGCATTTTCAGAGCCTGCACCTGACTCTCGTCCCACTGAGCCCAGGCAAGGCTCGATCCACCCAATAAAATTGCTATCACAGCCTTCTTCCATTTCATTGTGTCCTCCAATCCGTAAGACAACTCCATGAGCGACCATGGAGCGATTCAATTCGCTATTTTAGATGGCATCATTCGAAAAAATAAGCAAAAAGCCTTGGCCGCAGCATTTTTTCCATTCCCAAAGGTTCGCCACCTTGACTTTCCGTAAGTCACCCTCACTTTGTTGGGGGTGAACTGTTGATAACGCTATACTTGTAGAGAATTTGCCATTATCTTGGCGGCTTGAATAGAGGCAAAACCGCCCATTCTGTGGAATTTGATGGAAAGGATCGAGTGAAATGTTTCTTGAGCTACCTAGACTATCGAAGATAAAAAAGCTGGTGGAATCGAAAGATTTCGAACGAGGGATCGTGGCGATCATCGTTGCAAACGCAATAACTCTAGGCCTCGAAACCACTCCCGGCATCAGCAGCCAGACCCTCACTTGGCTCCAGTGGCTCGATGGCATTTTTCTTGCGATATTTACTGTTGAAATAGGGCTCAAACTACTCGTCTACAAGTCTCATTTTGCCCGCGATCCTTGGCGTATCTTCGACCTTTCAGTGGTCTTGATCTCGCACCTTCCTACCACGGGAGCGTTTTCTGTGGTTCGATCCCTGCGGGTCCTACGAACACTACGCATGATCAGTGTCATCCCATCACTCCGCAGGGTGGTCAATGGCTTGTTATCGGCTCTGCCTGGTCTCGGCTCTGTCGGGGCAATCATGCTCTTGATTTTTTACGTGGGCTCCATCATGGCCACCAAGCTTTTTGGCGAGGGGTTTCCCGAGTGGTTCGGTAATTTAGGAGCTAGTGCCTACACGCTTTTTCAAATTATGACCTTAGAGAGCTGGTCAATGGGCATCGTGCGACCAGTGATGGAAAGATATCCATTTGCCTGGTTATTCTTCATCCCTTTCATTTTAGTCGCAACCTTTACCATGCTCAATTTATTTATAGCCGTTATCGTTAATGCCATGCAAAGCGAAACGGAACAAGCTGCCGAAAATCGAGCCGAGCAAGGTCACGATGAACGGCTCCAATTGATTCAAGAAATGCAGGATCTGAAAGAGATGGTGGCTGCTCTGGATCGTAAGCTCAAAGACTGAGGCCAATCCCAAAGGCTCTTGAATTGCAAGACACCGCACATTTTTGTGAAAAGCCTCCATTCCGGAAGCCTTACTCAGATTAATATTTCGAAGCTAAGGCCTGTAATCACAGGTAAATCCAATGACGCTCATGAAAATGAGCGGTCCAGCCGTTGAGTGAATAACCGCTAAAATTTTATGCACCAAGACATTCGATGTTCAGCGTCGATTCTTGAAACAGATTGGAGCCGTCATTGACAATCAAACGACTACATAGCATCGTCCTTCTAGGTCTTGCCATGGCTTCATGCAATCCAAGCTCTTTAGAGGACACCATCTCTCTTGGAGCTGGAGCTGAGCCACAGGAAGCAAGTCGCTTAGACTCTTCCGGGAAAACTATCGATGTGGCCCAAGAAGAAGCAGTGGTAGTGCCCCAGAGTGTGACGGGAGCCTATCTCTACTGTGTCGAGCAAGATCTGGCTGAGTCGAGCGAGTTTAAAGTTCTCTGTGCCCTGAGAGATGACGAGAGTCACAAAACAATCGATCTGAGTGATAACGATATCAATGTTCGGTGGACAGTGGATGGCTTACAAGCCCCTTGGGAGGCCAAGCTCGTAAGCCGGGCCCTGCCCGAAGAGCCTTTGTGGCATATTCAACATTCCTTTGAAATGCTTGATGAGGGTGAAAAGCCCCTGATTCGCCAAAATGCTAGATTCGGAATCGATATTATATCGGGTCCTGTTCAGCTAGAGACAGATAGCGTCGTAGTCGTTCGAAACCCTCTCACTTGGAGTCTCCTCGACGGCGATGTTGCTCCACCAACAAACACCTTCACAGGTGGCTCCGAGATTATGGAAGAAGTGATTTTAGGCGTCTGTCGAATCTATACTCCACGAGGAATTATCCCTGGCAAGCTCGTCCATATGGAATATTTTGGCAGAACAGGATCCGATTGCTATTCGTCGTCTCCTGGAGATACAACCCGAGCTGGAACTGGCAGCTCTAATGTGGCCGAAGTTCTAACTTGGCCATCCACTCAAGTTCGTGACCAATTTTCCTGGATTGATGCAAGTGATGGAGCCATTCCTAAGAATGCAGTTATCGGCGGGCAGTCTGAAAACGGACGATTGATTTATTTGTGTCGCAATTTGCAGCTACCAATCCCTGAAGCAGCCGACCGCCCCAATTTTCCCGATGGTGAACCCACGCCGGGCTACATCATCAGTGGGGAAAGCAGCTGCCGCCATGAATTCTTTGGCGACGAGCACCTTTCTCAAACCTATCAGGTCTTAGTGGACGTTCTTGCCAACTAATCCTGGTAGTAGTAATCATAGCGGTCTAGTAGGCCGCTGGTGAACCTCCAAGCCTCGTCATGAGAGATCTGACTGCCTTTAGGAAACACAATTTTTAAGTAAAGCTTGCTGGGATCAATCTTCTGTATCCGGGCCAAGGTCTGATGCATTTCATCAGAGTTCACTTCGCGCAAGGGTTTGCCCGGCTCCTTCAATCGGATCACGTTTCGCCCTGCTTCCTTTGTATAGCTTACCTCAACAACAGTTTTGCCTTTTGGAGTGCGAGCCGGTCGAACGAGTTTATCATACTTCTTCTTCAGAACGTCGAACTCATCCTGCGCTGCTCTAGCATTGGCTTGCAGCTGCATGATAGCCTGAGCTTTGTCTTCGGCGCTCTTTTTCTCTTCAGCCAGCATTGCCTTAAGCTCAACCTCACGACCTTCTAAGTCTTTGATGGTCTGTGAATTTTCAGCTAAAGTATTCTCGAAAATTCGAATTTCCTCACTTTTCTCGTCGAGCTGAACCCTCAGTTCACCATTTTCATCTTGCGCCTGCATAAGCTGAAGTCGTAAGCGGGATACCAAGCTTTCAGCATCGGCAAGGCGATCGGATAGGAGTACATTCTCACTAGCCTTTTTCTCCGCTTCCTCTGCGATTTGCTGTTCTGCTAAGATCGATTGCTTGAGCTGGGTAACCAACTCCCAATTTTTGACCAACAGGACTACCATCACCATCAGAAAGATCATGACAATTACCATCATGATATCAGCGAACGATGGCCAAAAGTTTTCCTGCTCAAGCTCTTTGTCATGACGGCGATAAGAGCCAAGTCCCCAAGATCTCATAGTATCCTCCCCTAGAGTCGGAAGCCCTTGTGTAAATTAACATTGATCTGGTTGATGCCCTCGACCATGCCGCTCATCTGCTCTGTGTAGCTGCGAATGGATCCTTGTAGTTCCCCTTGGGTGCCAGCCATGGACTCTTGATTCTTAGCCATTTGCTTCACAAGCTTGTCCAGGTTTTCGATGAGGTCCAGCACCTTGGGAACAACAGCATCTTGAGACCGGCCAAACATAGGGATCAATGTAAGAGCAGTAACTCGTTCCACTGCGTAAAGTAAATTGCTCTGCACATCGAGCAGTTTACCTAAATAGAAGCGAAACAGGATATAGCAAACGATTCCAGTCATCGTTGTTGACAAGGCCGTTGACATGCCATTGATCACCAGACCCATGTTTTTAATGTCCGTCATGGATTCGAGTAAGTTTGACGCTCCTAAAAGAGCAATGGCCAAAGATAGAATCGTTCCAAGCATCCCCATCAGAATGAGAATGGAACAAATAAACTTTGGAAATGATGCCTTCGCTGATTCCTCAGCCTCGACAATGGCAGCGAGAGCTCCGTGGTCCAGCTCAGCATTTTTGTTCGAGAGAGTCTGGATAATATGAAACCTTTTGGCGATGATCGACTCAGAGTCAACATTGTTGAAAGGGTTTTGAGAATCAAGCCCAAGGTTCTCATAAAGATTACGAACCGAACGTTCTTCGCGACCATAGGTGATCATTAGCGCAATGATCCTCAGTGTTCCTAGCAGAAAGACCCCGATGATGAGGCTATTGCAAATCTTGCCAAGGGATGTAGAACGATCACCGATTAAAAAATCACTCAAAAAACCATTTTGCCAAATCGCGACCCCTGCTAACAAGGCAAAGCTGATGAATATTTGAAACAGTGCCGATGAACTTTGCACCTTATAAACGGATTGTTTTACCACGAATTCCTCCTCTCCTTAAATTCCCGCCCGATCCTAGCATGCCCATTCTTGTTGGCCTAGAAACTTCTTGAGTTCGATGGGCGACATATATACGCACTAATTTTCCTCTTCGTTTTAAGGACTTAAGGCACTAGCAAGAATAATTGTGACTCAAGTAAGAATTACTAGCGTTCCGATTCGATCAGACCACCATTGAGACAGCAGTATTCTAGAACTCCAAGCAATTAATATTATTGAATATAGTCCTAGCCTTTCAACACTGGGGATCACATTACCGATAATTTAAGACCACCTCTTTGGAGAATAGTATGAGCCCAAAGCTCTCAACATTGGTCTGGGTCCTATCAGTGGCTTCTATATCACTGGCTTGCAAAGAGGATACTTTTAAGTCCAAAGAGGATTCTGTGGAGGTTGATACCAAAGCGACCACAAGTGACACCCAGAAGACAGAAGAAGTTGTAGTCATCCCCACTCCTGTAACTGGTGCGTACCTAGCTTGTGCACCCTATAGCGTTTCTGCTACAAGCGGGCAAATGTCTTGTCAATCGAGATCAGAGGACGGCCTTCCCATGAGCCTTGATGAAGTCTACTCTGAATATGAGTGGCTCTTTGCTGGCACTGGATTGGAGGCTTTGCCTATCAGCACCGAAAAACTTGCCACTGACCCGAGTATCACTTGGATCAAAGCTACCGGAGCACAAGACAACCTTGAAACATTCTTCAAAGATATTAAGGTTTCTGTCCGCGGCCTTAAAGGTGAGCAAATAGAGCTGCTCGAACCCCTAGATCAAGAGATAGACGAGCAAATGCAGCGTATTTTTGCCGATACATGCCAAACCCTATACACCCTCGGTTATCGAACATCCGGTGTTTACTACCTCATTATTGAATCTTTGGAAGGTTTGATTCCTGCTTACTGTGACATGGAAACTGACCAAGGTGGTTGGACTTTGGTTCTGAACTACCTTCACCTTGCCGATAGCAACCCTCCACAAAGCTATCGCGTGCAGTCCCTGCCTCATAAGAGCTCTGATGACCTAGGCATCGACGGCTCCTTAAATGCAGAACAGTGGGGTCAGGCAACACCAGCGCTTTTAAACCTTATGAACTATAGCGAAATTAGGTTCTTCTGTATCACTAGCATGCATGAACGGATGGTGCACTTTAAAACAGACGCTCCTGGCTGCATAGCATCGACTAAAACCGGCACCGGCAGTTGCAGTGAGATGCTTGGCCCCGATGGTCGCCACCAGCTTTTAGATGGCCACACCGCTGATAGCCCTGTATTCTCTGATTCAGCCTATGACTCCCAGGGGGACAATACTCTAGGACGGATTTGGAACGAAGCGTCAAACACCGGTAGCGTCGGTGATGGTGCTGAATGGATTATCGATAACAGCGCCAACCGATTCCAGTGTGATTTCGACTGGGACAATTTTGTAGTCCACAATACCCTTCACAGAATTTATATTCGCTAGTATTACGGCTTGGTAAGAGTGTGCGATCTTCCTCGGACTTGCGCCACCTCGCGCAGATCCTTGATCGACTGGCGCCACTCAACCACGATTTCCCATGCTTTTATTTGGCATATCATTTGCTCCTTGCTTACTAGCAACTGAAGGAGGAACGCAATGACCAGCTTTTTTTCTTGGAACGATTCTTACGATCTCGGTATTGATGCCATGAACAGTGAACACAAAACTCTTATCGCGATGATGAATCGCCTCTATGAAAAACACGAACAGGGAGCGGAATTTGACAGTCTCAAGCAATCTGTAGAAGATCTAGCAAACTACACAATAAAGCACTTTTCAGATGAAGAAACTTACATGGAATCCATTAACTATCCCGAGTTAAAAGTTCACAAGTTAATCCACGCCGATCTTTTGAAAAAGCTTGCAAAGCATAAGGAAGACTTTCTCGCGTCCCAAACCCTATCACCCATGTTTTTCAATTTTCTTAAAATGTGGCTTTCAGCGCACATTCAAGGAATAGATATGAAGTACTCGAATTTCAAGAAAGAGAATGTTGCTTAGAACCTTGCCTATCGAGAACTCACCTAGGCATGGTACACTTCATGTGTCATGCCGAAGAACCATCTCCATACAATCTCTACGTTTTTGTCTTAAAACTTTTTCAAGAAATAGCCGATGCCTTGGCTTGAATAAAAATATTTTGTGAAGGCTCTGATGAAGCGTTTTGCCCTTTTTGCTCTGATTATAACCTTAAAAAGCTATGCGGCGCCCGCGAAGCACCAAGGAAGACTATCGATTTCACCAGACCAGGAATTGAGCGGCCTCACCTTTGGGGCTCATATGTCTTATCTTAATGATGTGGAGCAGAAGTTCCAAGACGAAGCCATTCTACGCGGCGATCATGACCAGGAATTTATACCTTCCGAAAAAGATCTTGTGGCATTTCCTCTTGGCAGCCGACACCCCCATTGGGTTAAATTCACCATTACTAATACCAGTGACACGGATCGCTATCTATTCCTAGAATCAGACTATGTGATAACCGACCGCGTTCGCTTGATTCATCAACACCAGGGTGAAACGCTTCTTGACCT
Organism: Pseudobacteriovorax antillogorgiicola; assembly: GCF_900177345.1. Lineage (NCBI taxonomy): Bacteria > Pseudomonadati > Bdellovibrionota > Oligoflexia > Oligoflexales > Pseudobacteriovoracaceae > Pseudobacteriovorax > Pseudobacteriovorax antillogorgiicola. The sequence goes on along the minus strand of NZ_FWZT01000008.1, from coordinate 89,488 downwards.
AGAGTTGGGTGATCAAGTAGCCTTCAACAAAAGAACCATTCCCCATCGCAACCCTCTCTTCGAGCTTACCTTGAAGCCTGGTGATAATCATTTCTATTCGAAGATGGTGAGCGGCACCACAGTAAAATTCGACTTCAAACTGTGGGACCCCGGTCAATTTCGGGATAGTAAGCTATTCGAATATGCCTTTGTCGGCTTTATCTATGGCGGGATCACGTTGCTATGGCTCTACAATGTGTTTATATCCGTGTCCCTTAGATCCAGCACCTATATTCTCTACACGTGCTACATCACAGCATATCTCGTCTATGCAATTGCGTTCTACGGCTTTATGCCTCTGTTTTTTCCAAGTGATCAGGCCAATATCTTAGGCAGTGGCTGGGATCTCTACCTTTTTGTAGACCTAGTTTCTATTTCAGCCATCTTGTTCTCTATTGACTTTTTAGTGCTAAAAGAAAAGTTTATTCGAGCTTACCACCTATTGAGAATTGCTGCTGGCTTCGTGCTCACCAATATGATGTTTAACTTCCTCACTACCGGTGCCTATGGCTTCAGCAACAAGCTTTCATTCCTTTGTTCATTAGTAATCTCGATTCTACTCATTGCGATCGGCGTCGTTGTTTCTTTACGTAAGTACCCACCGGCGAAGATCTATGTGGTGGCATGGTCCACTGTGCTCGGGGGGAACACGCTCCTACTACTATCATTAAGTGGCGTTATCGAAACAACATTCGTCACAACTTGGGCTCAGTTCACAGGCTGTGCTCTTGAGATGGTCTTATTGTCATTTGCCCTAGGCGCAAAGATGTCGTTAGAACGCCAACAAAAGCTCCTGCTTGAAGTCGAACTGCGGCAAGAATCAGAAAAATCTGTCAAGATGCAAGAAGAGCTGGTAAGGGTTCAGGAACAACACATCAAGGAATTAGACGTAAAAGTCAAAGAGCGCACAGCCGACCTATGGGCGAAGACAAGAAGTAATCAGGTCATGCTTGATCACGTGGAGCAAGGCATCTGTACCGTCGACGAAGACCTGGCTCTCGATGCCGAATACTCGAAGCATATGGGATCAATTTTCGCACATTCGAATCTAGCCAACTGCGGGCTAGATAAGTTGCTCTTTGATGATTCAGATTTGAGTGAAGAGCAAAAGTCCCAGATTCGTGAAGTTGTCAAGAATACCATCGATGCAGACTTGATAAATTTCTCGGCAAACCGTCATCTCTTGCCAGGGAACGTCGTTCTCAATCCCAAATATTCCCCGAGACATCTACAGATTGATTGGGCTGCGATAGAGAACCAGGAAGACGAAGTCGAGAAAATCATGCTTACCATTCGCGATGTCACCCAACAGAAAAAGACTGAAGCTGAAGCCGCTGAAAGTGCACGAGAGCTAAGGATGATTGGTTCCATCATAAAGCTTAGTACCAATCGTTTCCAAAGCTTTGTTACCAGCAGTCGGGCCTTGCTTCAAGACTGCTATCATATTTTCGAGCAAGACAATTTCACTGCCCATTGGAAAGCTCTCTTACGGCATGTCCACACTCTGAAGGGCAATGCCAGAACCTTTGGTTTTGCCGACATCGCCGAAGCTACCCATGAAGCAGAAACTAAATTCTTTGGCTTAAAGGCAGAGGATTTGACACCAGATCAGATTCTCATGATTCGTTCTAAAATCGATCAGATTGAAGCTATGGTCGAAGATTACATCAGAGTCAATTCCGATGTTCTTGGCCGAGAAGAGGAGAAGAAAACCGAAGAAACCCTTATCGAACTTGCTGGCTTTATCAAAGATGCCTTTCAAAATGCAGCTTTCAAAGAAAATTTCGGTAAGGATCAGTATGCGCCACTACTCAACAAGCTTCACTCTCTTACCAGCACCTCCCTAGAGGCTATATTTGAACCCATCCAGCAATCTATAGAGCTAACGGCCAAGCAGCTGGGCAAAAAAAAGCCCAAACTTGTATTCTCTGGACAAGCCTTCCAAGTCGACAAACTATTTGCCCAAAAACTAGAGAATATATTTGGTCATCTGGTTCGTAATAGCTTGGATCATGGCTTCGCTGACGGGAGTGAAAATACGATTTACCTACATTGCCAGTCATCTGACACAAACTTCTTGGTCAATTACTCTGATTCAGGACGGGGCTTAAACCTAAACAAGCTGAGGCAACGGGGCAAAGATCTTGGGATCATAGACGACACAGCAAGCCCCCAATCCATTGCTGAACTCATCTTTACCAGCCAGATATCCACACGAGACCAGGTCACAGAAGTATCGGGGCGAGGTGTCGGTATGGACGCTGTTGCCCAGTACCTTAAGGACATGGGGGGGAAAATCGAATTAAAACTTGATGGCTCTCCCGACTCAGATGGTTTCCAAAAGTTCTCGTTTCAAGTAGAACTCCCTCATCGCCTTGCTTGGCTTGACCAAGTGCCGATGCCAACGGCTTCTTAGGTCTCAATATCTCCTGAAGTAGGCCTAGAACGCTCGATACATTTTAGATATGATAGGACGAGCCGTCTTAGTACATAAGGTTATAGCAATGAAACGATTTATCGCCTTTGCGCTCTTCTTGACATATCCTGCCTGGGCGAAAACAGCGACTTGTGGAATCGCAACGGGATTCCCACCTTACCAGTTTCAAAAAGAGGGCAAGGCCACTGGTCTCGATGCAAAAATATTTGACATCATCTCTGCTAAATCTAAAGCATACTCCTTTGATTTGTTTCAAAACACTTGGACAAACGTCCTCGCATCGCTGCGATTCTCGATTATCGACTGCATTGTTGGCATTGAAATCACAGCTGAGCGAGAGAAGTTCCTGACATTTACGAAACCCTACTACTCGCGAGACTCCGTACTGATCACTCTTGAAAGCAATGCCAAGGTAAATAAGATTGAAGACCTGAGCCAAAAGATTGTAGGTAGCGATTTTCACTCGCCATTGGAAGGTCAATTAAAGAACCAAAAAGGCCTTGCCATTCGTTGGGTAAGGGTGCCTGAAAAGTCGGCAGGCTTTATGAAGCTCGTGCAGGGTAGCTTCGATGGTCTCCTCCTCCCCAAAGCCGTCGCTCTTTATCTCAGTCGCCAGCATCAGGTCCCGATCAAAGTCTTAGGCTCCATCGATAGCGTGCCCGTTGCCGTCGCTGTACGGAAGCAGCAGCACAAACTGCTCAAGGTCATCCAGGATATTCTGGAGCAGGAATCCGAAACCATTGCCAAAATCGTAAAAAAGTATAAAGGCTAGCTTATGAGTCAGGGAACATCAAAAGCGCTAAAAGTATGTATCATTGGAATCTCTGGAAAATTGGGTCGCTACATGGTTCGTCATTGCCTCGACCGTGGCTATGAAGTGGTGGGGGTTTGTCGCGAAAAGAGCGTTGAGAAATTGGACGAGTTTAAGGATTCGATTACGATATTCCCAGGCATGACCAACGAAAGAGCTATCATTGAAAAGGCTGTTAAGGGGTGTGATGGAGTCCTCACGGTCCTGGCGCCTTGGGGTATCCAGCAATACTCCAGCGGCACAGCGCAGGCAGTATTAGATTATGCGCCATCGGAGGCACGACTCATTTTCTCCTGTGGCTGGCATATTACCAAAGACGGCAGAGACCAATATTCGAAGGGCTTCCAACGAATGCTCCGTTTTTTTACTTGGCTTGCACGAGTTTTTCGCTTCGCTGAAGTGGATGACCAGGTGGAAGCATGTCGCAGAATTTTCGCTAGTCCGCGCAAGTGGACGGTAGTCCGTGGCAGCGACCTTGAAGAGGGCCCGAGTGAAGGACTGCCGGTATGGAGTCAACACATAGGCGACCCAATTTTGAATAGCAACCGCACCCGACGTGTCGATTTCGCACTATTTATGGTTGATGCTTTAAGCAATGATAAACTGATCCATGAAGCTCCGGCTATCGTTAGCTGCCAATCGGAATCTGCAAAAAAGCACCATGGAGATCAGATAAGCGACCAAGCTGTTTAGCGCAATGGTGGATAAGAGCGCAGCTTTCGCTGCAAGCTTTGCCGATGGATTCCCAATTCCCTCGCGGCTTTAGAAATATTGCCATCACAACGGGCCAAGACAAACTCAATATAGTCTCGTTCCTGCCTCGCCAGTGTTGGCGTTTCTTGAGGAATATCGTCTAAATTTGATATATCCTCGTCTAAGGCAGACAATATCCGACTCAGCGTCGCTGGCTTATGAATAAAGTTATCCGCACCCAACTTTATGGCTTGCACCGCAGCCGTCACTGTGCCGAAGCCAGTGAGCATTAAGATCCGGCAATCACTATGATAGCGTTTTATCAAGGGAATTATAGATAAGCTAGAGCCCTTCTCTAGCTGCAAGTCCAGGACCGCGTAGTCGATGGACTTCACTTTCAGCGAGAAATACTCACGTTCGCTAGCAATGGCAAAAACTTGATACCCAAGGCCTTCAAAACTCGCCCTCAAAGTGTCTCGAAAACGTTTATCATCTTCTACTAATAGTACCGACTTCATTGACACGTCTCCTCTAAAACTGCAAGCAAACCTTGGCTCCTCCCAAGCTTGACCTACCAACTTGGAAATCCCCTCCCAGATGAAAGGCCAAATGAGATGCCGTATAGAGCCCCAAGCCAACTCCACTCTCTTTATTGGTTAGGAATGGGGTTCCGATTTTATCCTTGATAGTTTCTTGGAATCCGGGCCCGTTGTCCTCTACTGCAACTTCCACACTGGCGTCACGAAGCGCTTTAACTGTGACCTTCAACGCACCATCTCTTGAACCAATAGCATCCCGCGCGTTATCTAAGAAGTCCATAAAAGTTCGAATAAATAGCATTCTAGGTATTGCTTTGATGATTCCTTGGTCAGGTATTTGAATCTCCATGTGAAGGTGGGGGCATAGGTGAGATCGCCAGCTATTTGCCGTGCGGGATACAAGTTGGCCGATATCTGTTGCCACAAAGCGTTGGCCCTCCTCCATGGATGCATCGGAGAACAGGCTCTGCAATCGATCTCCACATTCAAGAAGGAGGTTTTCCACATCATCACATAGACGATGGCGCTCTAATTTCTGATCGTGGTGCCGTATCATGCCGACCTTGAGAACAGCATCGTTGATTGGGGTGGAAAGCTCATGGCAGAGATTGGCAGCCACAAGGCCGCTCGCCCTGAGGCTATCGACTTTTCCAAGCTGAACTCTAAGGTGGTGGATCGATTCCTTGTAACGGGACATGGTCCGTGAAAACCATTGAGAAACAACCAGTATTGTCAGGCCAACAAAGATGTATGTCCCCAAGAGAATCATCATGCGACTGTTCCAAGGATCGGCCACACTACTCGCAAAAACCAAACCAAGCAGAGCTGTAGCCCAACAAAAAAACATAGCACCGAACTTCGGGCTGACATTCAGCCCGACGATGGCAAAGTGTAGAAAGCAGAGATTTATAAGAGGGTTTAAAAAACCTGAGGATAGGGAAAGAAATAGACTAAAAAAAACGAAGTCGATGCACAAATGGATGAAAACTGTGTGTTCGGGGTAAGCCTTCTTCCTGCGCATCGACTTCCAAATCAGCAAATTCATGATCAGAAGTAAGGAGATCAGCCCAAAGATTTCCATCAGGCTATCGTATGGGATGAAGCCATTATATAGCCCAATGGGCACCATCACGAGCTGGCCGAAGGCAGCTACAAGCCTCAGGCGAGCCAGCCACTCCAGTTTTGCCGCATGGTCGTTCGATATCAGAGAAAAGTCTGGTTCAAGAAAATTCATGGTACCCCTAGAACTCACGATTGCAATCAAGATATAGCAATAAAAAGCAGGTGCCACAAGTGCTGACAGCATAAGCTATCTTACTGATATCAATGGACTTAACTTATTTTTGGTGCGATTTGCTGCGTTTGCTGCCCGCCTTGAATGCCCTAGTCTCAGCCTGTTGAATTGTTATGAGGTGCCCATGTTTGAAACCTTGGTGAGTCTGTCTGGATTAAGCGCCCTGCTCACGCTGATCGGAATCTTAGTTGTAGCCTTTGCTTTCTACACCCACGGGATGAGTTTTTCCAACAGCTCAGGACTGGTTATCTTCGATCGAGGAGGTTTAAATCACCGAGAATCGATGGATGCCAGCAAGGATAGTTCGGCTTGGAAAAACTTGGATATATCAACTCGAACTCCCGTTATTTACTGCCTATTTATGGCCTGTTTCTGGCTGCTCATCGGCTCTATTGCAGGCCTCATCGCCTCGATCAAGCTCCATGAACCAGACTTTCTGATCTCTGAGGCTGCACTCACTTTTGGCAGGATGAGAACATTTCATCTCAATGCGGTTGCTTACGGTTGGTTGTCTCTGGGAGTCATTGGAATCGCGACTTGGCTCATGCCGCGGTTGGTCCACGCTCCCATCCCCTTTAGTCGTCTGATCTTTTTTGGAGGCTTAAGCTGGAACGTTGCACTAACGTTCGGCTTGGCCTCGATTCTTCTTGGCTATTCGGAGGGTGTCGAGTGGTTGGAGTTCCCGTTCTGGGTGGATCTCATTATTGCCCTATCCGGGGCTCTGATCGCGGTGCCCGTTCTCATTTCTATCATACGTTCCAAGGTTCGCCACCTCTATGTTTCCGTGTGGTACATCCTCGCCTCTTTACTTTGGTTTCCTATCCTCTTTTTTATTGGCAACCTCCCTCACATTCATGAAGGTGTCGAGCATGCTCTTGTCAATTGGTGGTTTGCCCACAACGTCCTAGGGCTATGGTTTACCCCGATGAGTATAGGGATCGCCTACTATATCATTCCTAAGATCATCGGCCGCCCCATATACTCCTATAACCTTTCCTTTCTTGGGTTCTGGACCCTGGCTATCTTCTACAGCAATGTAGGAGTCCATCATCTGATCGGTGGTCCTGTTCCCCAGTATGTTGTAACCATTTCCATTGTCATGAGCATGATGATGCTGATTCCCGTAATATCGGTAGCCATCAATCACCATATGACAGCCTTCCGCCACCTAGGGGCTGTCCGCGACATGCTTCCCCTTCGCTTCGTAGTGATGGGAGCCATGATGTATACCCTCGCCAGCGTTCAAGGTAGCCTTCACTCCCTTAGGGCCTTGAGTCGCATCACCCACTTCACCCACTACACGGTGTCTCACGCCCACCTCGGCGCCTATGGTTTTGCATCATTCATCCTATTTGGCGCTTGCTACTTTGTAATCCCAAAGGTGCTTCAAACCAACTGGCCTTATCGTCGCCTGATTTCTCTTCACTTCTGGCTGGCACTGATAGGAATTGCCATCTATGTAATTTTCTTGGGCATCGGTGGCTGGCTCCAAGGGGTGAAAATGCTCGATGCGAATGCTTCATTTATGGAGTCAGTTCTTGTAACGATTCCCTATCTTAAGGCAAGAAGCTTCGGCGGCTTGCTTTTAACCATCGGCCATATGGTTTTTATGATTCACTTTATCCTGATCCTGAAACGCTTTGTAGATAAGAAGAAAGGCAAGTCGTCATGAATAAGGTCTTGGTGGCTGTCGGGGCTGTGATCATTGTCTTGTGTTCTGGAGTGGTCTTAGTTGTGACACCGTATTTTTCAATCCTGCGGCAAACAGAACCTCAATCGGTGCCTCTGGGGGAAGCCGATCCTGCGATTGCTCGGGGACGTGCAGCCTATGTCGATCTCGGTTGTGTTTACTGCCATTCGCAGCAACCGAGAGACAAGAGCTTCGGCCCCGACTTTGCTCGTGGCTGGGGTTATCAACCCAAGGCTCAGGACTACACTGGCCAAAGGCCTCATCAGCTTGGAACCATGAGAACCGGCCCTGATCTATTTAATATTGGCGACCGAAATCCATCGCTGCAATGGAATCTGATGCACCTTTATGCTCCTCGGATCATGGTGCCGTGGAGCATCATGCCGGCCTACCCTTTCCTTTTTGAAGAGAAAGCTGAGCCTGGCCCTGACGATGTTGTTTTGGTCTTTGATTGGATTGGAGTTGAAACAGAGCCCCCCATCGTGGCTAGTCAAAAAGCTTTGGACCTAGTACGATATTTACAATCACTCAAGCAAAAGGAAGAGCAAAATGTCCAACCCGGAACTTGATTATGATTACCAAATTCCCCAAGAGAAAAGTGGTCGGATTCCGATCCTGTTCGTGTTATTCCTGGGTTTGCTCGGGGGTTGGGCAGGGACCTATATGTTTTATAATCTAGGCTCCTTCGCTTCAGTCCACGACAATATCGATATTTTTGAATTTTGTAATGTGAAGGAGGTGGACTCATGAATCGATGGTCAAAGGTGATGTTATGTGTGCTTGGATTAACTTGGCAGACCTACGGTTGGGCTGATGGAGCAAAACTATACACAGCAAAGCTATGCCATACCTGCCACGGAGCAAATGGTGCGAAGCCGATCATGCCTCTCTATCCCAAGCTTTGTGGCCAGTCGGCAGAATACTTGAAGCAGCAGTCGCTCCTTATAAAAAGTGGCAAGCGCAACAGTGGAATGTCAGCTGCAATGATGGCGATGGTAAGCGCAGTGACTGAGGCTGAATTTGATCAGATTGCTAAGTTCCTCGAAGGCGCACCTTGTTCGGACTCTGCTCCCGAAGCTAGCAAAGCAAAGAAAAAGTAGCTTTCTCCTGCCAGGCATGCCTCAGATAGGCCTGGCACTCCCTCCCCTTTCAATGTTAGCGTCTGCTCAGGAATAACCTCTTGAAGCGGAGATTAGCAATGAAATGTCATGAAGTCGATTTCGAGATCCTTGGCAGCGACATGCAGATTGTGGAAGTCGAGTTAGATCCTCAGGAAACCGTGGTTGCCGAGGCTGGGGCTATGAACTATATGGAAGACGGCATTTTATTTGAAACTAAAATGGGCGACGGTTCAGAGCCAGACCAAGGCTTCTTTGGCAAAATGTTCAGCGCGGGCAAACGAATGATCACTGGCGAATCTGCCTTTATGACTCATTTCACCAACCAGGGAGCTGGCAAGAAGCGGGTTGCATTCGCTGCACCATTTCCAGGAAAAATTATCGATCTCAACATGTCCGAAGTCGGTGGTGAGATTTTGTGTCAAAAAGACTCTTTCCTAGCTGCTGCCTTGGGCACCAAAATCAGCATCGCCTTCAACAAGCGCCTTGGCACTGGTTTCTTTGGCGGCGAAGGCTTTATTCTGCAACGTATAGAAGGTGATGGCATGGCTTTTGTACATGCTGGAGGCACCATCGTTCGTAAAGAACTCCGTGGTGAAACCCTGCGACTCGATACGGGCTGCCTCGTCGCTTTCACTCCTGGCCTCGATTATAGTATCGAGCGTGCCGGAGGCCTCAAGTCCATGGTATTCGGCGGCGAAGGGCTCTTTCTTGCAACAGTTAGTGGCACAGGCACCGTCTGGATGCAGAGCTTGCCATTTTCTCGATTAGCCGATCGCGTCTTGGCCAACGCTCCGCGGGCTGGTGGTCAAAGGCAGGGAGAAGGTAGCGTTTTAGGTCAGGTCGGCGATATGCTCGACGGCAACTAGATCTTATACAAAACTTGGATAAAGTGGAATGCAGAGAAAGGAAGATCTGTGACGACACCACCATCACCGGAACGCGCTTCGGTCTGGCTTGAATTTTCACCGTTGGCCCAGGCCTGTTCGAGCATCAATTTGGGCCAAGGGTTCCCCGATTGGGCACCTCCCCCATTCGTTCAAGTTGCTGCTCAAGAGGCTTGTCAAGGTTCGAAATTTAGCACCTATGCCCGCTCCCCGGGGCATATGCCTCTAGTTGATGAGATAGCCAAGGCGTATTGCCCGAAACTAGATCGCAGTATCGACCCCAAGAAAAATGTACTCGTCACCGTGGGCGCTAGCGAAGCTATCTACCTTGCCATTCGAAGCCATATCAAAGCAGGCAACGAAGTGGTCCTATTGGAGCCAGCCTTTGACATTTATTTTGGGGCTCTTCGAATGGCTGGCGCTACCGTAAAGTCAGTTCCACTTGACATTCCTGGGCGCTGCCAATCATCAGAAGATATCACGATCCCCTGGGATAAAATTAGAAGTGCTCTTTCAGATAAGACTCGGGCCATTATTATCAACACTCCTCATAATCCAACAGGAAAAGTTTTTACTCCTGCGGAGTGTCAGCAGTTGGCCACTGTTTTAGAGCCTTACCCCAATTGCCTAGTGATTGCCGATGAAGTCTATGAGCACTTGGTTTACGATCACAAAAAGCATGTGCCAATTGCTAGAACTCCTGGTCTGGCTTCGAAAACACTATCCATTTACTCAGCTGGTAAAACCTTTTCAGTGACCGGTTGGAAAATTGGATGGGTTATTGGCGATCGGGACCTCATTTACCCTATGCAGCTGAACCAGCAATGGGTCGTATTCTCCGTAGCGACCCCGTTGCAAGAAGCCATCGCTCGATCGCTTCAACAGGCTGAACTAGCCTTTGACAATCAAAAAACTTACTATGAGGCTCTTACAAGCCTCTATGAAGGCAAACGAGATCGTCTTATTCAAGGCTTGCGGGACATTGGCTTTCACCCCATGAATCCCGAAGGCAGTTTCTTTGTGTGCTGCGATATTAGCAGTGGATTTTCTTCTTACCAAGGACTACCCAAAGACTTGCCCGAGCTTTATCAAAGGCATGGGATTGATTGGGATCATGATACTCAAAGTCTATTGGATTACAATGTCGTTCGGCACTTGAGCCTCTCCAAAGGAGTTACAACGATTCCTACAAGTGCTTTTTTTGTTCCATCCCACCGCCACGGATCAAATTGTCACTGGATTCGCTTTGCATTTTGCAAATCTGATCACTTACTTGATCAAGCCATTGAGCAACTAGGTTAACAGCTTATTTTACCAACTTGGTCGGTAGCTGAATCTTCTGACTAAGCTTCTGCCCATCGTTGCTAGCTTGCTCTTGTTCCTGGTCCAGAAATGGAAAGAACACACCGCCGAAAGCAAGTTCAAAATAGAATTGCCCCTGTTCAGTGGTTCCAAAGTCAATCGTTCCACCAAGGAGGTCGGCATCGATGGAGGCAAGATGAAGAGAGAGGGTAGAAAAATCCGATGTTTTAAGGTACTCCCAGTTAAATAGGAGGTCTTTTTGTTCAACTTTTAGACTGGGGCCAAAATCGTAGAGTCTTAAGCTATTAATTTGTTGATTGCTAACGTCTAGCATCAGATGAAACTCGCAACGATACTTTTTTGTTTTCTGCAGGGCCTTTAGTCGATAGTCAATTAAGGTTTGAATGATATTGAAAAGTTTAAACTTGAGAACCTTAATCGTTGGCTTAAGGTCAACATTGTCAATATAGAGTGATATCCCATGGCGCTTAAATTCTTGTTCCAGAAAATACTTCAGCTCCTCGGTAAACTCACTAAGTGTCAGTGTGCTAATATGATTCGATTTAAAGATACTATTTTTAAATTCAAGAAGGAAACGATTAAGATCGTCCATAACCTTATGAACATCATGGAGTGTCCCTTGAATTTGTAGACTTTCATCGTCGAGCCTCTGAACCGTCAAGCTGAAAAGCTGGCGATATTTTTCCACCATATCGCTATCTTCCACCAAGCTCTTTGGTTCAAAACCTGGTTCATTTAATTTGTCTCTCAACTGCTTAAGTACATCAAGATTTTTAGAGCTACTCAGGCTAGAAAGCGAGCTAAGCTTGGCAAAGGCGGGTGTTAGAAGGTTACCCATACCATGAAGAAAATTCGCGGTAGAATCTTGAACTCCTATGCGATGGGCCATATTCACTAAAAGGCGATTCTGAAATTCATTCTGTTTGATAGTATTGGCAAGATCGATCTGATTTCTAACCCGAGTAATCAACTCCAAATGCTTGAACGGCTTGGCAACATAATCTACAGCTCCATGTTCAAAACCCCTGGAAATATATGACTCATCTGTCAGAGCCGTAAGGAAAATAATCGGGATATCAGCAGTTTCGGGCCTAGACTTGAGTTGACGGCAGACCTCAAATCCACTCATCTCAGGCATATCAATATCAAGAAGGATTAGATCAGGTCTTTTTGCAATCGCTGACATAATTGCTAGACGCCCCTGATTTACAGGCCGTACGATATAGCCCTCCTCACCAAGGACCGACGACAGCACCTTTAGATTAGCAATAATGTCATCAACAACAAGGATATCACCACCCTTCTCTTTACCTTCTAAGTCCATAGTATTCCCGTAGTTATGAGCTATGTTTGATAAGCCGGCCTATATTTGGAAAGTTGTAGCACTCCACTTGCTGAGAAATATATTCCGTTAGTTTAGGATGCTCGGACGCAATTTCATGGAGTAAATCTTCAATTTGCTGCACATCGGCGATAAGAGTGTTTTCTTCGAGCCGTCTCCTCCAACTCCTTGGAACTTTAGAAAGTTCATCAGCCAGTTGCTCGATGTCGAGTTCACTATAGTCTTTAGTTCCATTTATGTAGTCAATTGACTCATAGTTGTATTTCACTGGCAGATAGCGTGCAATCGCATCGAATAAATCCTGTTCTTGATAGGGTTTAATAAGAAACTCATTTCCTCCTGCACTAAGAATCCGAGCCTCTTCTTCTTTTAACGTACTGGCGGAAAGTGCAATAACGGGCACCTTTCTATCAAGCTCACGAATACACAGTGTCGCACCAAAGCCGTCCATTTTGGGCATTCGTTGATCCATAAAAACCAGGTCGGGAGTCCACGATTTAAAGGTTTCAAGGGCCTCTATACCATTGCTTGTCATTCTCGTTTTAAATCCTACTTCACCAAGCAATCGCGCCAGAGCTTCTCTATTTACCTGATTATCATCGACGACTAGGATCTTGAAGACTTTTTCTGCAGTATAGCTAACAACTCTAGTTTCCTCGTGCTGTTCACAATCGACGGCAACTTGGACGGGGACACTAAGGAGGAACTTTGACCCTTCTCCTAGTGTGCTAGTAGCTGTCAATGTACCTCCCATAAGCCTGGCAAAGTCCCGACTGATAGAGAGGCCTAAGCCCGTCCCTTGCTTATGCTGAAGCCCTTCCCCTACCTGAATGTATGACTCGAATACCTGATCCAAATCCGACTTCGCTATACCCACTCCTGAGTCTTCAATGTTGATCGAAAGCATGTTGCTATTATAGGCAATTGAAACCCTAACAAAACCCTTTTCAGTGAATTTTAAGGCATTTGAGATGAGGTTGATGGTGAGCTGCCTAATCTTTTTCTCGTCGCCAATAAGATTTAAAGGTAAGTCCTCGACTCCTTTTAAGATAAACAGGAGGCCCTTTTCCTCCATCTGCAGCAGGAACATCTGATAGATGCCATTAAATAGTGATTGAGGTCGAAATGGAGTCATTGTCACATTTGTTTTACCAGCCTCAATTTTAGCGATATCAAGGACATCATTGATCAAGCCGAGTAGATGAATCCCACTTTCATTGATAGTCCGCAAATCCCGCAATACTTCTTTCGGAATGTGACTATTCCTTTGAATCAGCTGAGAAAAGCCTATTATAGCATTTAGTGGGGTACGAAGTTCGTGACTCATATTTGCTAGGAAGATACTCTTCGCCCGATTTGCCGACTCTGCTTTTTCCTTTTCGGCTAGTAAGGCAAGTTCCAATTCCTTAGTTTTGTGGACATCATGTAAAACACCACATGCTAGTAATGGTGTGTTCTTCTCACGACGAACAATCCTGCCAAAGCTATGAACCCAATGCCATTTACCATCCCGCCTCCGAAAACGAATCACTTCATCAATCGTCCTCAATCGCCCTTTGATTAACTCAGCGACGCTAGACCGATAGCGATCTTGATCCATAGGATGGACACAAGAGATGAATTCGTGTTCTTCTTTGAACCGCAACCATTTGCTATCTTCCAACTCTAAAAGTTCGCCTTTTTGGTAACCAAGCATATGTTCAAAGCTGTGAGTTGCTTTCAATACTTTGTTCTTGCAATCGAGTTCCCACAAGGAAAGCTTTGCTGAATCTAGAATCACGTCTATTCGATGCTCACTCTCGGTTAATTGCAAAAACGTATTCGTTAAGTCACTTTCTGCCTGTTTCTGTTCAGAAATATCCAGAAGAAATCCATCAAAGTACTGGTTTCCACCTTCTGAAACTCTTCCTCGCTCATGAACCCAACGACTAAAGCCATTGCGATGGATAATACGATACTTGATATCAACAGATTTTTCGTAATTTAAGCCATACTCAAGTGCATCGAGGACGACTTTCTTATCATCGGGGTGAATCAGGTCTCGATAGGCCTTTTTCGATGGAGGTGACAGTAGATCATCCATATCGTATCCCGTTAAGTTCGCGATGTTTCGCGACAAATAAGTCATGGGAAAATCTTGATCCAATCTGCTTTGGTATATGACACCTGGAAATATTTTCGAAAACAGTTCAACTCTTTCTCGAAACTCAGCGAAATCTGGAGGCTTATGCTCAGAGAACCGCTCTTCCCCATCGCAAGAAGCAACTTTACTCTTACTCCGTACCAGCAGTAATACATAACCAAGGAGCAAGCTCGTCATCGCAACGATTCCGTAGGACGTGATAACAAACAACTGACCACCCAATTTTAGAGCCTGTATGAAACCGCTAAAATCCGTCATTATTTCCAATAATTACCTCACATATTTGCACTAAAGCTACTACAAGAAGCACTCCTATATTCTATTCGTTTATGTGTTATGGTTTAATACAGGTTTTCTGTTAGATACTTTGAGACTCTTTTACTTAAGAGCGCGCTTCCTGCGGCGCCAGGAAAGTTGATAGAAAAAGGGATAGAACAACTGCTTCATAAACTTTTCTGAAATTTGTTCTTGATGAAGCCCATATTCGTGTGGCCAACGTTTGGGGTATTTTGGATTAATCATATAGGAAAGCCTTTAGTGACAAAAGATGCAAAGCTTCACCAATTTGAGCAGCAGGTAATAGCTTCGAGAACTATTCAAAATACTAAAAGCTTGGATTGGTTGTTCGGAGGGTTGAATTTCCAAATTGAGCATCACATTTGTCCATCAGTTCCATCACATCGGCTTCGCGCGATGCAGAAGTTCGTCAAACCTAAGATTGAAAGAAGCTCATTGCCTTATGACTTTCCTCATTGGCAGGAAGCCATCACTGACGTCCATCGGCACTTTCGCAATATAGCGAGATCCTCAATCTCTATGAAAACTTGCTTTATCATCAATTCGAAAGCTGCGAGCGGGAGGGCCCTACAGAAATGGAGAAAAATCGAGCCCACTTTAGCCTTAAAGGGAAAAAGGGATGTGATAATCTGCTCAGAGTGGCAGTCCATAAAACACAAGGCTAGGACTGCACTAGAGCAAGGCGCAGATCAAATCGTTGCAGTTGGAGGGGATGGCACTGTCGGACAAGTGGCCAACGCATTTTTTGAAGATAGCGAAAATATTTTTCCCGATAGGTCTTTCGCCGTCCTGTTCCCTTCGTAGAATCTGAATCAGCCGAAATAGTGGAAATAGACTTGTGTCCATACCGATTGATCGAGATCGATGGAGAAATTTATTATTTTAAACGGGCGAAAATTCAGATTCTTAAGTCGGCACTAAGGGTATTGCGGCTTTGAGGGTACTGAGGCGCTAACACAACCACTTGAAAGAGTTTGTACCAAATTTGTATCGATTTAATTATTCAATCCTCGCATTCTATCATTATTTCCTTATATTTTCGGTAATTTATCTATGTCGAAAAAAATCTGTACTTGTACATAAAATCTGATACTCAAGGGGGTCTCTCCTTTATAGACTCAACTGTACCAATTGCTTATTTTTTCTGGAGACGCAGCGTGATTTAGCCCTACTTGTTAAAAATACTGCATTTTTTGCTTGGTTTTCCATTGGCAAGGCCTTTGCTTAACTCAAATTGTTAGCAACCATGAGGGAAACCACGATGAAGTACCATCTCGACAAAAATCAACGAGAGACCTATAGCCGCTATGCTGGACTAGCCTTGCCCCGACATACTTCCTATCCAGCTGCTAATTTCTGGAATGAAAGCCATACATGGGAGACGATCAAATCCCGCATAATACAGGTTGACTCTGCCAAACCCGAAGACGTATCCCTCTACTTCCATATCCCCTATTGCCAGCAGCTCTGTTTCTACTGTGCCTGTCTGAAGGAAGTTCGACCACGGAACGACCCAAAAACGGAAGATAAGATCAACGAGCTTCTACGCGGTTTCGAAAAGGAGTTGAAAATCAAAGCCCCACTTCTTGAGGGCAAGAGAGTGAGTCACATCCATTTCGGTGGCGGCACCCCCACCTACTTAACCGATGCCGAGTGGCTTAAACTTTGGGGTATGATTCAAAGATATACTGACGTGGCGATCGACGCTGAAATAGCCATCGAGATGGACCCTAGAACGATGACGAGTAGCCGACTCGGATTTTTCCGGCACATGGGAGTCAACCGTATTAGCCTCGGTGTTCAAGACTTTAACCGTAAAGTGCAGCATGCTATCAATCGAGTTCAAACTTACGAACAGGTTGCTGAATTGGTGCAAACGGCTCGCTCTCTTGGCATTCCATCGATCAATTTTGATCTGATTTATGGCCTACCGTTTCAAACTCTCGAAAGCATGACTCAGACCCTGGATCAGGTGATCGATCTAAGCCCCAATCGCGTGGCGTTTTACCGACTCGCAGTGCTACCGGATATGTTTAAATGGCAAAAAACCTTTGTCAAAAAGGACCTTCCTCAGGGCTTACTCCCGTTGGATCTAAACCTCTTAGCGCTAAACACCTTTACCGATAGTGGCTATAACTTCATTGGACTGGATCACTTTGCCAAAGCCGATGACGACTTGGCCATCGCCTATCGCAACGGTGCCCTTCATAGAAACTTTCAAGGAATGACCTCGGGACGTGATCAGCAGATTTTGGGCTTCGGACCATCATCCATAAGCGCGTTTGGCAGTACTTACTTTCAAAATCCTCACAAACAAAAAGACTGGCTGATGGGGCTCGATCATCCAAAGCAAGGCTACTATCGTTGCCATCTCAAATCTGACGATGATCGTATCCGGCAAGAGGCGATCCAACAGATCTATACCTACGGTCGCATCGATATCCAAGACCTTGAAGACCAGTTCCCCATTGAATGGGAAAGCTATTTCAGCCCTTCGCTCCATAAGCTGGAGACTCTGATCGACGATGGCATTGTCCATAGCACGGATTATGTTATACGTGAGAATGGCCTACTCGGCCGACTGCTTAGACGAGTCATTGCGGCTGCATTTGATAGTTATCTACCTGAGCGCCCCTTCCAACAAGGGCTTCCAGGCCAAGCATCTCAGGTGGGTTAACAATGACTTAGATTTTTCTTAAGCCAGAATATATGGTAAAGATCCCTAGGCAATGACACCCCAAATCGCGCTTAGACCTAGGGAGACAAACCATTGGCAAAAAAATCCCGTCAACGAGTCTATATTCTCGTTTTAATTGGAGTCGCGCTCTTATTGGCAATCAGCTTAGGCCTTCAAACTTCAAAGACGCGCCCAGAAACTGCACATCTTGATTCTGAATCTGAACCACACATTAAAAAAGACGATCACATCCACGAAGCCGAGGCTACCTATCAGGTTTATGTCTATCAATTTGACTACGAAGGACAGGGACTTGATGGTCAGCAATCATCACCTGTGGCACTTGGTGGCCGGATGTTTCGACTAGCTCTTCAAGATGGGGAAGAAATCTGGTTTTGCCAGAACTGTGAACTTAAAGGTGATCCGAGTACCCATCGATATCTTTCAAGCCTGGTCAATAGCTTGAACCAAGGTTCCCTCGTTCGATGGGATAATATCGGGCTATACGATCAACACCGCGGTGATATTCTCTGGTACTACATTTGGTTGAGGTTACAGTTTCCATGGATCATCGAGGACGAGACCAACGTGGACGAAGTATCACCGTGGGGACCAGCTACAGCATCATACAGATCAAAGCTTCAACAGAACGGACATATTATTCACAAGTCATTGAAGCTTCAACAGAAGGGGCCAGCGGTGGACTACCACTGGCAACTCACTCACAACCCAGATCTAGGACGATGGACACAGTTCGAACAACATGATCAATTTTTCGTTGAACTTGGCCAGCAGAACTTTTCAGGCCGCGGTCGATTGGCGCTTACCTATCTAAGAACAGATCTTTGGACTTCTCAAAGAGTTGAAAAAACTATCAGCGAAATCGAAGAGCGACCGTGGTTTTCACTTCAGGACTATCTTTCAAACTTAACTAACAAAAAAGATGAGTCCATTAAAACACTCAAGTTTGACGAGCTTCAGGATCGCTTGAGTCAGCTAGAGGATCGTCGTAAATTCCAAGAACTCCATCGCTGGCTCCGATGGCACCCACAAGATCGAGCCCTCATTGAATGGTACCTAGATCTTCCTGTGAAAGATCCACAGATGATTCTAGTTAGCCGTGCTCTGATCGCAAACGGAGGACCTCACCATCAATCTATCCTTTGGCAGCGTTTTCATCAGCAAAACGACTTGAGTGAGAAGAAATTTATCTTAGGAAGCCTTGCAATGGTACCATCTCCGAGCCCATCAACCTTGGGAGAAGTACAGTCCATTGCCAACGATCCCCAACACCCGCTTCGTGATTCAGCCCGCCTCAGCCTTGGAGCTATGGCGAATCAGAAACAAAAAGTTGAAGGCAGTAATTCACAAGACGCAGAGGTCATCCTGCAACAATTCAAGACCTGGTTAGAACAAAGCCAAGATTCCAAAGAGCTTAAGCGCGTCTTAAGCGCACTAGCAAATACAGGCCTAGAATCAAGCTTAAGACTCGCGCTCCCCTATTTTCAACATCAAGACCCTGAAGTTCGAGCATCAGCTTACAAGGTTTTACGACTACTACCCCAATCTGCAAGCTATAAGCCTCTCGAATCAAGATTTTCTCTTATGACACTAGTCGAGCAGAAATCCTTGGTCCGCTCCCTATTACATTGGCCATCATCACCAGAGCTGCAAATAAGTCTTCGAAAACTCCATGACCAGACTAGCCACAAATCGATCAGAGAGATGATCGCACCGGTCCTCACGCAAGATCTACCCTGATCGACGATTCTTCATCCCGGGGGAGAAATCTTACGATTATGCAAAGGTTTCTTTCCTAAGGTAAGCATCTTTCTCAGATTCAATGAGAAATCAAACTCTAAATCCAGATATATAGTCCCAATCATCTAGAGACGATAAGAGATTCACGTAACTCGATGCGTCCAGATGCCGATCTTAACTAAAGCACGCAAACCAGGTTAGGTACAAAACGATGTCACAACAAGGTAATGCCAGTGTCTTTGGCCTTATTGGAATATTAGGGGTTACGGCCGCTTATATCCAGGCAAATGACTTGCATCGAACGACCATGGAAGCCAAGAGGCTACGGGTCGAGCAAAGCAACGAACAAGCTCAACTGTCGTCTCTATCGAGATTTTCAAGTTTTTTTCGCGATAAATCAACAAATGACTTCGTCATCTACCCGGAGCCCTATCTCAGCCCAAAAGCGAACTTACAGAAAATAGGCGGTGAGAGCACCGTGCAGTTCAAGTCAGGAAGCTTCACAATCCAACAAGTAAGTTTTGCCAAAGACGATAACGATGACTTTGATGCCATCCTCGAAGGCAAGAAGATTCAGGACATCTGCGAATCATTCTCTTGTGAAGAGTCTTCCATCAAACCCTTACGGTTTAACTCTAGCAACGGATTTTTCTTGGAATCTGTCGATGTTGCCATGGAGCGAGTCATTAATGGTCAGAAAAAAACGTTTCATGCACGAGTTCCGATAGATCCCCCAAAGCCTCAGGGGTTACAGCTTGAGATCGTAACAGAGAGTAGTGCAGATGGTAGAAAAACTTTTTCTCGTTCCGACAGCGATCCACAAAATGAGGTCCTCACCATTGCTGCAGAATCGATGAGCATGATTCTCACAGTGGGAGGAGTGGTAGTCGAAAGCTTCATTGAAATACAAGATGAGACCAGCCGTCCCATTGACATTACATTTGTTGAAGGGCAAGAAACGATCGCCACGGATCGAGGCCCTCAATTTGCATCGAGTCAATCATTTCCTTTTGACAAACAAGATTTTCCCACTCATGGAGCTACATCGATTAAAAATCAAGGGGCTCAGATGATCACGACCCCTGGTTTCACACTAGAAGATGGAAAGCAATATAAGATCATCGCTTCCGTTATGGGCGTCACAGGGCAGCTTGAGGACCAAAAAGTTGTTGTCCAGCTTAACAATGATATTCCAGACCCTACGCCACCGCCTGATCCTAACGATTGCACTTATAAGTGCGCTGATGTTAGCAAGTGGTATTACGGTCCCTTTAAGGGTAAGTCAGGCTCCTATGCTACGATCGTACCTGGAAAGTTCTCATGCATGCACAACAACTTGAATCAAGACTGGATACGCTCGGGGAATCACCCCTATCCCATCTATTCATTCGATCCTGCAAACAACTGCGCTATGGACGGGCCAATAGGATTCCGCAACGGTACGGGTTGCTTTGCTAGTGACACACTCATTTTGATGGCAGACAGAAAGTATAAGCCTATTACCCAGGTGAAGGTTGGCGATTCCGTTTGGAATCCTGTGCTACAGAAGTCTGTAGCCGTAAAACGAGTTATCGTCGGCCCTGAAAGTGGACCAATGGTTCACATAGACAGTCCGTTTGGAACACTCAAGGTGACTCCTGACCATCCTTTCATGTACCATGGCCGGCTGATTCCTGCATCGAGCTTATCCGAAGTGGTTTCTCAGCAGTTGAAGACCTATCCAGCAGCCACGAACCTGCAACCGTCGTCAGAGTCATCGAGGGTCTGGAATCTTCGGCTCGATGGAGATGACACCATGGAATCACATTTACTCGTGGCAAATGGTGTAGTAACCGGTGACCTTAAGTTGCAGGAAGATTTGGAAGACTTACCAAATCAAGAGTGGCCAAACTCCTTCGAGCCTTCTGTTAGTATGAGTGGGAACTATGAATAAGAAGTTCTTGTGGATTGGGCTACTTGGCCTTGCCAGCTTTCTGATCGTCCATATGATGCGACCATCGGAGCCATCCAACCAAATGCGGGCAAAGTCACCAAGGTCGATCAAGACCGAAAAAATTGAGCTAATTGCTAAACCCAAAGCTGTGAAACGATCCAAAGCTGACCTACGCAATAAGCGACGAGCCTTTCGCAAGAACCTTGAAGCTGGTCTCGTCGCCACTCCAACCAAGCCGATCCGTGGCAAATACCAACTAGATTTCGAGTTCAAGGCCTTAACACGGCACTGCGAGCTAGGGGATCTCGATTTTATTCGTATGGATCAATCCATGCGGACCACGGGCAAAGGCATTACCATGACAGTTGAAGCTATGGGTGGGGAACGAGTTCTAGATAGCCAGTCTCTCGACATCAACACTTTGCTATCTGGCAAGGCGAGCTTTTCGGTTTCTGTTCCTCAGGAGACTACCACCGTTGGTGTCTACTTGTGTAGTGGACGCCGCAAATCATGCTCTGACCTAGACCCTATAGACCTGAATACCTTATTTAAGCGCCGACTCAAAAATAAGCGCCATGGCAATAGTATTCTCTATTTCCATCAAAGCTTGGTCCTGACCCCCCAGCAGGTTTTTATCGATCAGGGGGGGCGATCTAAGAAAAATTTGTTCTCAGCATTGAAAAACCAAGGAGCAGATCTTTCATCAGCGAAAGACGCAACCAAGGCGATCATTAAAAGTGAGAGTCGCCTATCCTCGGAGTCGATTCGTTTCGAACAAGGCTCTTATGTGATATCGCTGCCTAGAAATAGCGACTCCTGCCCTATACCAATGTAGGATTGTCAGGTTCCAGTTTTTCTTTCTAATTTCACTCTCGTCAAAGCTTTGCTCAATTCTTCGAGAATGGAATATCGACCAATCGAAATAAAACCCTAGCTCTAGAAATAAGCTCTAGAGTCAAAAAATTGTGGACTCAACTTAAGTCAATTTCGCAACTTCGTTGGAACTCAAGACCTTACTGTGATCTACTTGAAAAAGTAAACGCAGACCTCTCTACACAACTATATAGCCAACACATTTTTGTGATTGCAACCCAGTGCACGTTTGCAAAAGCCTACCTTCATGCTGTTAATTCCTCCCTCTGTTTCGCTGTATTTCGCAGAAATCTCTTGCAGCAAAACTGCGAAATGCGTTATCTATATTATATTGATAACGAATATCAATTGTCCTACATTGCCGATCCACGGATCCTAGGCAAGATAAGTGCATGTAAATGAAGTCCGGTGAGAATCCGACGCTGTCCCGCAACTGTATGACCTTATGGTCGAGCCAGATCTTTGCATGCGCGTTTTTAAACCCGAGGAGGTATTTCAATCTGTTCTCAGAATTGCACGAGACTCCATTGCTAGGCAACCTTGTAAGGATTACCTGGTCCATCGGATGTTGAACTTGAGGAGATCAACAAGATCCAATATCCGCATCACAATCTTAACAAACTCGATGAGCCAATCTCACTAGGTTCAACACACCCATTGTCATGATGGATCTCTAATATATAGTCATGATTGTTTGCATTTAGAGTCTATACTTCGGATCAATTGTAATGAGAAAACAAGGCTATCTGGTCCTATTCTTTCTTTGCATCTATTCTAACTTAGACAAAAGGGCCTATTCAGCAGAGCTAGAACCAATTTCTATCGATAATCATGAGATAGAAGGGCTCGAAATTGGTAAAAACCTGGTAATCCTTGAAGACAGCAAGAGGCAACACACTATTGAAACTATAGCCTCTGGTCAACTCGATCACGGTTTTATAAGGAGTCAACAGACCATCCCAACTATGGGATATGGAAATCAAGCCGTATACTGGGCGAAGTTTTCTATTGCTAATAGAAGCAATAAACCTATGTCACTCTACCTTGTGAACCAATATGCACCAACGGACTATCTAACATTGTATGAACTTGAAAACGGGACGTTTCAAGAAAGAACTTACGGCGACAAAGTACCTTTCATAGAACGTGAATTGGACTATCGCTACCCTGTCTATAAAATAGCAGTTCCAACCGGCATGTCCACGTATTACTTTAAGCTCTGGACATCAAGCTCTGCTCAGTTTGCAATCCGTATATGGAGTCCACAAAGTTTCATCAAACATAAACTCCATGAGTCTATCTTCTTAGGAGGCCTGTTTGGCTGTTGTATAGCGATGCTGATCTATAACTTCTTTATCTGCGTAAAATTTAGGAGCAAGACTTATTTCGCCTATTCGTTTTGCATCTTTCTCTATATTCTATTCTCCTTAAACTATCAGGGCCTTCTCCAGCAGTATATATTCAGAACAGGTAAATTTATATGGGCTATGAATCAAGGAATGAATATACTAGTTGACTTGTGTGGGATCGCTGCTAGCACATTCTCTATCCTCTTCTTAAGTCTAAGAACATCATTCCCACAAGTATGCAAAACATTCTTTCTAATCATTCTTATATTGTCGCTAAATATTGCGAACCACCTTTTCTGGGACATCGCTGCAATTAAAGTTAGCGTATTCATGAGTCTAATCTACTCGATCGTCATGATCATAGTAGGTATCTTGCGTTCAAAAACCTACCGTCCTGCTCGATACTATTCCTATGCATGGTCCATAGTAATGTTTGGCAATATGGCTGTGATCCTTGGAGGAGCTGGGTTCATTCCCCATAGCAATCTTACGATTTGGGGCCAATTCGTAGGCGCAGCACTTATGTTGCTTATACTCTCCCTAGCTCTTGCGGATCGAATGGCTTTGGTTAACCTTGAGAGGCAACAGTCCTTAGAAGCGCAGTCTCAATTACAATTAAACCTGCTTGATCTGGAACTAGAGAAGATACATACTCAGGAACTTCTACTTGCAGAGCGAGAAAACTCCATCAAAAACCTTGACAAGCTAGTCGCCGAGAAAACTGGCGATATACGTTCGATATTAGAAACCATTAATGAAGGTATTCTGCCAATTGCGTTTGATGGTCAAAGATTCACGATCACGAGTGACTTTTCAACCTATGCTAGTCAGCTGTTAGGAAGAGATGACTTATCAGGTGATGATATCTTCAAAGCATTTATTGATCATACCAATCTCACCTCAGATGAAAAATCAACCATCATTGCCGTATTTAGATCGTGTCTTAATGAAGAAGGCTATATTTGGGATCTGAACGCTCACCTACTTCCAAAGGAACTAGAGCTGC
Organism: Pseudobacteriovorax antillogorgiicola; assembly: GCF_900177345.1. NCBI lineage: Bacteria > Pseudomonadati > Bdellovibrionota > Oligoflexia > Oligoflexales > Pseudobacteriovoracaceae > Pseudobacteriovorax > Pseudobacteriovorax antillogorgiicola. The sequence continues at coordinate 65,276 of NZ_FWZT01000008.1, read as the reverse complement.
AGATAGATGATAACAAGCTACTACTCTCTCTCGATTGGTCTCCCATCATTGACCAGAATGCGAACATCACCAATCGAATCTTACTAACGTTTAAAGACTTTACTGAAGTTAAGAAGCTAAAGGACGCAAGTTTTAAACACACTAGAGAGATGAAAACTATTTCAAATATCCTTGACACAGATGTCCGGCGATTTCATGAATTTCTTGAATTTCTTCATCAAGGTTTAAAATCCATTGAATGCTTCATTAGATTGGATCAATACCAAATAAGTAAGAATCGCAACCTTGGTAGTAAAGTCCTAAGAAAGGTATATCGAGACCTCCATACTCTTAAAGGCATTACCAGAGCATACAATTTTAAAGAACTATCAAGTACAATTCACCACGCAGAAGACGTCGTTCAGAACACCCTAGAAAGATCTGAGTTTCAATTACCCAGTGAGTTCCATTCATGCTTCAAAGCCCTTAAGAAGCAGTTCTCTGAGCTACGTCACATAAACTATAACATTTTAAAACGCGAGCACCATGATAATGTCACTGTGGCCAAGCAGAAACTATCTTTCCTCGTTAGATTCTTGAATTCAGCCCCTCTTCAAGATCACCCTCGATGCGAAAAATGCGCCTATATCGTGCGCCACCTAACACTCCTATACCGAGATAATTTTCAAACTTTTCTGGAGGCTGAACTAAAGCACCTCGATGCGCTATGTCATCGGCTAGGAAAACCCAAACCCCATCTCACATTCCTGAATGACTCCTACGTGATTAAAGACGATATTAAGAGTACGATGAAAGTCATCTTTACCCATATCATTCGAAATGCAATAGATCATGGTATTGAAGAACCGTTGGAACGGATACGCCAACGCAAAGACCCAAAAGCTCGCATACGAATTACTGCACAAGAAAATTGTGATGATACAATCTCGATCATAGTTGAAGATGACGGCAGAGGACTTGATATCAAAGCCATCTGTTCAAAAGCAATGGAGCATGGAATCATTGATTCAAACAATACCTATAGTACAAATCAAATTGCGAATCTCATCCTTGGTCATAGCTTTTCAACAGCCAATAAAGTCACTGAGGTGTCTGGAAGAGGTGTCGGATTAGATGCTGTTGTACAAGCTTTAGAACTTGTAGATGGCACACTCCTTATCGAAACTCACGACTCAAGAACTCATGAAGGTCACGTTCCTTTCCTTATCAGGATCGATTTACCCTTTCGCTACTTCGAAAGAATCGAGAATCAGCAAACCGAACCTTCACAACTCTAAATTACTTCTATTCAGAACGATAATGTAGGAACTAAGATCATCAAACTCAAATCTGCTCTTTCGGAGAGCCATGAAATCAAGTAACTATCATATGCAAATGACTTCATTTATTTGACGGAATGTTCATGAGATATTGGAACTTCAAGTTAGATCTTCTACCTTTTGACACTGCATTCAAGGCAAAGCTTTCATTGATTTTCACCCTAGTACTATCTCTTACTCTTGCTATCATTGTACCATTGCGTGGCGCAATTGAGACTCCTTCATTAATGACAAATTCTATGTTAAACGTCGGTCTAGGAATCATTTGTTTTTCAGGCCTTGTAAGTTTACGTAAACCCGAAGCAACTTGGCCTCGATGGTTCTTATGTATAGGCTTTATTATCTGCCTACTATCAGGACTCTTCAATTCAGGAGGGACAGATGCAACAATCTGCTTATTCATGTATGTAATTCCAGTAGCTTCAAGTTTTCTAATTGGAATCACTGCAACGTCGGTATTTACTTTATTTCTTATATTTACTTGCTCTATTGTGTATCTTTTCTTCGAAGACATGACACCCAGCAACCTTTTGGATCCTGTTAAGCTCAGCCAGGTGAGATTCACCTATTGTATTGTTATGCTGTCAGTTAGCTGGGTCTGTGCCTGCATCTATGAGACATTCCGGCAAGATCTTATCAATAAGCTCATATTGATTCAGGATTCTCAACCAAGCTCGATCGTAGAGCTAAATGACAAGGGAATTGTTCTTACTTGCAATCAAAAGTTTAAGCACGACTTTAGAATTTCAGCTAGCGGCAAGAGTATAGTTGAAGTTTTCACCATAGTTTCTAATCAGACAGAGTCTTACAATCTTCGACGGATATTATGCTCAAAGTTCGAATTTACTACCCAAGATAATAGGGTATTCGAATCGCAATGCAGACCACTGAACGACAGGTATTTATTATTCATAATTGAAAAAACATTGGAGCACCAAAGACGAGATCTACTCACCCAAAAAGCAAAATTAAATGGCATTCATTCCACCATCGCTACATACAACCATGAAATCAACAACCCAGCAGCCATCGTACTCGGATATCTAAAACAAATGCAAAATGGTCGAAACTTAAATCAGCAGCAGATTTCAGGAATTCGTATAGCAATGGAACGAGTCGTCGAGGTTGTACACAAGATGAATGAACTTACAGAGCAGAGTTCAATTGAATTAACATCCTACTCTGATAGGTCTGAAATGGTGAGAGTAAGTTCAAAAGAAAGCCTATCGTAAGCTTAAAATCGACCGATGGTCCTTTAACTCAAAAATTCAAAAACATCAATCAAGAACATCTTCATCGTGAGCCCCTAATTCCTCAACTTGATGGATACCATGCCTGGAGAGAGTAAATAAATAATGGCGATAGCATGGAGTCATACTGGCTTTAGTCTTACCGCTGATTCTGAGAATAAGATCCGCCTTGTAAATCTTTGGCAACCTCGTCCATGTGAGTTTCAGATCATGGGTGGGAATCCGGCACTGTTCATTGCCTTCTTCTGCAAAGAACATCAGGGCTGAGAGATTGAGCCGGAAGAAGTCATAGAGCGCACGAGCTTTGAGGTTTAGCCTCAGTAGCTGTTTCTTTCGAACTTCAATCTGCTTCGTATAACGAATAACCGGTCTTGGCCCCTCAGCCACATCCATATGATGAGCTAGCTGTCGTTTAATATCATCTGGCAATTGAGAGCTATTGAGCTTATCAACATATTCGCTGTAGGTCCCCACCTTTACCTTCTTTTGTAAGGCAGATCCTTGATCAAAAATCATATCATTCTGCTCATCGGGCAGGCGACGTAAAAAGCCCCTTTTAAATCGATTCTTACCAAGCTCTTTGATTCGATCCTTGAGAACGTAAGCCAAAACAAGTGCTGTGGCAAAGATAAATCCACTGGTGCTGATGGACCGAAAATTTGAATCTGAGGATCGTATCATCAGTTCTGCTAAGACTGCCCAAAGACCAGCCACCGCTGCAGCAAACATCGCCCCCATTTGCCGACGCAGCTTAAACAACGGCTGTGTCCTCGTTTCAATATACAATGCCGACCAAATCACCCGCTTCAGTAAACCACGATGGTAGGAGTACTCTAGTTTTTCATCGTCACTGCTAGAGTCATCCACCCAGTATAGCCCCATCTTAGAGCTATACCACCGAAGAAGCCTTAAATGAGATGATATTTTCTTCAGTAAAAAGGGATCGGGAATGTCACGTTGAAGCCGATCCAAACTTTTCAAGAGAAAGTCCCTCAGGACAATGACGAGATACTCATCGATCTGCTTAACTTCAAGCTTCGTTTCCGGAGCATAGACTAGAATTCTATGCCTTACGTCAAACCACCTCTGCGTAGCTTTAGTCAGCCTAGCGAGAGTTTGGAGCAAGATATCCGCGGCAGGTTCGGACTCTTTTTTCATAAGATGCTTATAGAGTTTGCTAGCCTTTCGATCTGTGAAATAGTATACCGCACATGCCCAAAGCTTTGATTCCTGGAACAGGTAGTCCCGTTCATCATGATTTAGACCGACCCGTTGATAGCCCATCAAGAATTTTTCGATTCGAACAAGGGGACAAGACTCTTCCCCCCTCCCCTCTCCAATGATTTCCTTAAACGAAAGCTTCGGAAAGCGAAAACTAAAATACGACTTTAAATCACGGTAGAAATCTTCAATGGAGTAGTTTTTAGCAGAAGAACGCAATTGACTCGGCAAGACGAAGAACGATTCCACTTTATAAGACTGAGGGCTTATAACCCGACCGTCCTTTCCAGTAATCTGAAGCTTATAGGAAAACGATGCTTCGATCTGGAGCGTTTCCAAAGCACGTGCATCAACTTTTACAAGTTGTCCGAAGTCATCCATAGTAATCTTTATTCGTGGGGTGCCAGCTTATATTCTAACAAGTCTTAGGGAAGCATAGCCAAGCAATTCTTACCTCGCCAAAGACTCAAAACTCCCACTCATAATTGTGAACCTATCCATATTTTAGTTAAGTATCAATTACTTAAAAGTTCACCTAAATGCAAACAAAGAGAGACCGAAAAGAAGGGTACAGCCTACAAGTCGCACGATTTTGATTCCAGGAGATTGACATGCTTAGGTTAGTTCCCAGCCCTAGTACAACACCACAGCCATCGGATGTGAACACTTCTCATCTAGAACTGCTATTATTTAGCCTTGGTCGAGCAACCATTACCAACTCTGGTGAAAGCGGAACTTTGAGCTATCGTGGTGTTGTAAATAATACCTGGATGATTGCGAAGCACCTACTAGATTATATGACGTTTCACGGCAACTCTATCAAGGCAAAAGCATACACCCAGAAGCTAGAGTTTTTATATCAGCGGCTCGACAAAGTCATGCTGGAATTATGTTGTCTTGCGGAGTCTCCAAGTAAGGACCAAGTGGCTTTGATTCTAGATCAAGTAGGGATTCAAGACTTCAAGTTCTTCGAAAAAGGTCGAGACCAAGCAGCTTTCACGCTAGACTATCTACTCAACTAATGACTGACCGCAGCCTCAAGTTGTTTCAGAAACCAAGAAAAGAGAGACCAAGTCTCCCTTTTACCCTACTTTTGCCATGAGTTTGTAACTTTACCTCGGTATGAATTCTGATTTTCTAGAACGAAGTGTAGGATGAGATAGCCAACGAGAGTCACCCCGAAGGACATGATTGCTAGAAGAAGCGCAAAGAACCGAGCTAGTCCAACTTCGAGGTTCAGCCGTGAAGCTACCCGAGCACATACCCCAAGAAGCCGCCCCTCATAGGCTTCCGCAAGCCGATCTTCCCTGGGCAAGCTGACAGCCAAAAGAACATATGCAAACAAACCAGTTCCAAAGGCCAAAAAGGCTACTGCCCAAACAAGCCTGACGATCCAGGGATCGATTCCAAATGACTTCGCAATTCCGCCGGATACACCCGCTAAAATGCCATCTGAGGACCGAACCCACTTATGCCTATCAATTTCGGGGCTTACTGTAATCGTTTGATATTCCATGTTTCTTCCTATTTTTAGATCATCTGGTTATTATCAAGTTTGTCATATATACTAATATTGTAGATTAATTTAAATGTCAACACCAGTATACATAGATATGTATCGGTATGCATCTTGAAAAGTTTAGTTGTTTTTGTGTATATTGATGCTTAACTGTGTAATCTTTTAATTGCCCAATCATCATTGCTAGTTAAACGGCTAGCTGAAGTCTACCTAAAAGAAAGGCCTAGCCATTGGATAAATCTCTCAAGCGAATCAGCCTTCTCGTCCGCGACGACCAGTATGAAGCATTGAACCAAAAGGGGTTAAACCTCAGCGGTCTCGTTCGCGACCTGATTGATGACTACCTCAGCGATCATAAGATTACCTTGAGTGTCAGCGAAGATACTCGCTCACTGTACGACCGCATCATTTCAAACTCAGGGAGCTCAGACCAGGACCTTGAAGTTTATTTCAGACAAGCCTTAGAAGGCTTACTTGATGCTAAAATAAAGGAGATGCAAGCGTTGAAAAAAGAATTCAAGACCTAGATCAAGCCCTAAGACATCGAAACCATATGAATAAATACAGCTTCCTTGGGAAAATTCCCGGTCTACCGATAGAAGTTGCGTGAGGTAGACAATGGAAGGTACGATTCTAATTTTAAATCTTTCTGATGAGAAAGACTCCGCGTTCGAGAGCTCCATGCAATCGTTTCTCGATAAACATAGCCGAGCCAGCACCTCGGTATCGTCTTATCGACAATACGATGATCATATATTCAAGAAAGAAGTGATCCTTAAAATCATTCTTTATTTTAATATGACTGACATTAGCGAAGATGATCTCAGCCGTAGGTTGATTCGCCTCAATCAATCCTATGCTCCGTTTCACGATCAGGTCTATATTCGCGATAATGACCTCAGTACTGCGAAAAACATTTTAAAAGACCACTTCCTCTACACTCATCTTTACAGTGAAGAAAATCTGAAAACCCATTTAGAAGAGGTGTTCGATGAGGAGGCTCTCGTCGATATGCCCGAGCAGGAACTCTACCCGATCTGGCAAGATATATTAAACGGCGTCTATGTGGTTGAACCATCAAAGATTGAAGCCATCTCTTCTGATTTGAACAGCGTCTATATGCGCGGTGTTCTCTACATGAAGAAAAACAATCGTCGAACTGCTTTTGAAATCTTAAAAAACCTATTTCTTACCCATCAAAAATACTTTCCTGTGATCGAACTCCTCAAGGAGTTCGAAGACATGAAAGACGAACTCCCGATGGAGTACTATCTAAACTACAAGCTCTTCAATAAAATCAAGCAAGGTAAAGTCAACTACCTTAAGGAAGAGGAAGAAAAAAAACGAGAGCGCTCTAAGTTCAAGGGAGTCCCAAACGACGATAAAACCTTACGCAAGTCTCAGTTCAAAGGCCTGCCTAATGTTGACAAAAGCTTGAAAACATCGGTCCTCAACTATCGCAACTTTGAAGACTTAAAAAGAAAACTGGGCGGCCTCAAGAAACCGACTCTGGAAGAGATGCGAATGCTAAACGAGACAGCCAATCAGCTGTCTCGTGAGGGAAAGTACCGTGAAGCCATCGCTATATACAAGAAGGTCTATCGCCATATCGATGCATCCAAGCGATATAAGATCCTTCTCAATATCTCGCTCGCTTACAAACGGGCCGAGGATTGGAAGGCCTGCCTTCACTATGCAGACTCAACTCTAAAATATGATCCCAAGAACCCCAAGGCTTTGGATCTTAAGCAGCTTTGCGAAGCAAAGCTATTTCAAGCGTCCTAAACAGTCGAGATCAGCCTTCACATACCCCCGCCCGCCACTGACAGTCGACCCGGTAAAGGGAGCGAGCATCCTCACATCGTTCACGAGTTTTGATCAAGGAGCATTCGCCAGCTTCAACTAGGAATATATCTGTGCAGTACTCTCCCGTAGAGTCATCAGCAACGCGACATTGTAAACCATGTGCCTCAAACGAGCTTGAGCAGGCTGCAACCTCCAAATCCGTACACTTTATAGCATTAGCGTTTAGATTAGGATCGCAAATATAGTTTTTGCCAACCTTTTGACACTCCAAGGCAATCACCTGGTTTGAAGTCATGAAAAAAGCAAAGAGAATTAGAAGCTGTCTCATGGGCATGTTCCTTTACAAAATCAAAAATCAGCTTATGGGCATCCGTTCCAACAATCAAAAGTTTCAGAAGCAAGGCACGTTCCAAGAAAAACCAGAACCGAGTTCCAGCTACTTATGAGTGAGCCCTAAACGAGGCTAGTATTCCGCCATCGCTTGCGGACGCCTCACACTTCTAGATATGTCGTTTTTATTGCTTACTTAGATCCATGACAGCGATCTGATGAAGAAAAAAATGCGCGCTCTAGATCATGGATCAGGTCATCACAACTTTCTATTCCTACTGAAAGCCGAATGAGGTTTGACTTGATAATAGAGGCCTCACCTTCGGTTAAGGCACGCAACTCAGCCTGACTCTCAACACTACCTAAGCTAGAAGCATTCTTAAACAGCTTCAGGTTTGAAATAAAATGCCGAGCTTCTTTCTCGCCTCCCCGTAGCGCGAACGTAACAACGTACCCAAAGCCCTCTTGCATTTGTTGTTTTGCCAAGTAATGCTCAGGGTGACTTTCTAAGCCGGGGTATAGAACAGACTCTACCATAGATTGAGCTTCTAAAAAATTTGCAATACGCAAGGCTGAGGCAGCACTTGCAGGCACCCGAAGATGTAAGGTTCGCATGCCCCTTAGCAAGAGCCAGGAAGCGGTCGGGCTTACAATAGCTCCTCGATATCCGCGTTCGAATTGAAGGTCTTCCCAAAATTTGTCTTGCTTAGCTGTGACCAAAGCACCTGCAACAACATCACCATGACCGTTTAACTGCTTCGAGGCAGAGTGCATGACCAGGTCTACTCCATAGTCCAAAGGTCGCGTTAGCACAGGAGTCGCGAGAGTGTTATCAGCAACGACCTTAGCCCCACCTTGATGAGCAACTTCTGTCCAAGCTCTAATATCAATGATTTCAGAACTAGGATTCGCTGGAGTTTCGATCCACATAAGATCAAACGGATCAATCTCCATAAGTTGGGTCAATCCTTCGAGATCATGATGATCCACTTGGCTGAGGCGAATCCTTCCCTTGGCAGCCAAACGTTGCAACCACATACGAATCGCAAAATACATCTTCTTTGGGATGACCACATGAGCACTTGGAGCTAAGACTTCGAAAATCGAAGTAGCTGCAGCCATACCAGAGGCAAACAGCATACAGGCACTTCCACCCTCCATGCTAGCTAACAATGCTTCTGCCTGATCAAAGCTAGGGTTCTGATCGCGAGTATAAGAGTGATTTCCCGGATAGCGACCTGTCTCATCTCGCTCGTAAGACGATGCCATATAGATAGGAGGGACAATGCCACCAAACCCAGGCTCTACCCAGCCCAATGCCTGTGCAGCTTGAGTGGATAGACTCAATGGCTCACTCTTAATTTCGTTCACAGCCCCTCCTGCCTTACTGAACTTTAAGATATGACTTCAAATCCTTTTGCTTACTAGGTCGCCAAATCTTTTGATCCATAAAAAAATGATGGCCAATGATACCAAAGAAAACAACGTAGGCCCAGGAGTGGGCGCCCACTTGATCCCAAGACCCACTCCAATCCGGCCAGTCTCCTACAAACCAAGTGATGGTGCCAAAGATTGCTCCCGCGAGCAAGGCGAAGACCAAATAATTAAGGGTTTGACCGTTAAGTAGCTTTGCGGTGCCAAATTTTTCACTGCCATGAGGATCTTGATACCGTTTCTGACCGTAGTACCAAACGATAGCATGATACTGAATATTGTGGAAAAGTGAGTTCATAATAGCTATCAGCATCAGTGTTTCGCCACCACCGAGGCTTTGCACGAAACGATCTTGGGGCGCAATATAGAAAAACATGATTCCGTAAAAAACAAGGCAGATACCAATATAGTATGCCGAGGGCCAAAGCTTGGGACCATAGCGATGACGATGCTCCCAAACCTGCAAAGCAAACCAAATTACAGCTAGGGCGAACAAGACCAATGGCAATACTGAGCTAAGAAACATCCAGTTGGGATCTTGAAGGCCATTGAGGCTAAATACACCTGGCATCTTAAAATTAAGTAAGAAGTAGGCCTGGCAGGCACCGACACCTAGATAGAGCACCTGCTTCAGACGATCCCGATCAAACTCGCTGACTCCGGCCTTGCGGCCATAGATACTAAGAAATCCGTAGTGCTGACGTAAATTATGGAATAAGGACCAGGTAAAAATAAAGAAACCGTAAAGCAACATGGTAGACACTTGCTGCTGGTACTGATCAACAATCACACAAGCTAATGGCAATGCGAAAAACAACATGCTACCCCACAACAACGGCTTATGCTTCGACCGAAAGTCACGATCAAAGTAAGTTCGACTCAAGGTCGCCCAGAAATGAGAACCTTCAAATAATACGATCCACATCCAGAAGAAAATGGGTAGCAGCCGCGGCGTTTGAAACGCAAGTGCTGCTACAAGCAGAGTGAATATTGCACCGCCTGTAACAAATATTAAGTCAAAGGATCGCGATTGTAGCCATAGGTTTGCTTGAGATCCATGAGTCATCGACTGAGTCCGCGCCATGAATGCTTCTCCTTCACTATCATATGAATAAATCACCATATATTTGTGTATTTGATCTTCACTTGTCAACGATGGATTCAAACCGTGGCTAAGAAAGAGGCAACATCAACTCATGCTAAAAAAATTGCTGAACACCAAAGCTGACATGCTGTTCGTCCGTCTTGCGGAGGGTCGCAGCGTAATCGATACGACCGACGAATCGATAAATACGAGGTGCAATAAAGCGAAGTCCAAACCCTGCGCTTGCCGCAGTTACTCCATCACCTTCGCCCCCCTCCGCGGTACTCAAAATATCAGTAAACACCGTTCCTTGGAGAAGAATATGAGTCCATCGAGCCGTCAGATAGCGGAACTCAGTATTGCTGAGCCAAAAGTTATCACTACTAAACCGATTGTCTACAAAACCACGAATACGATCAAGACCTCCCAAGTAGAAGCGATACTGCTGGTCTTGAGCGTCTGTCCGACCCCATAAGAAACGTTGCGCGAAGGTATGTTGGCCAGAAATTGTCTTGCTATAGTGTAATCCAAGTTCCATCTGAACAAACTTATTACGATCACTCGAAGTTCCCTCGAATATGCTTGAATCTATGTTTGCCTGCAGGCCATCTACCAGATATTCCCCATAGTCCATACGGCCCAATTGGAGGCCAAGACTGAACTTCGCTAGATCAGTATTCTGCGGCAGTGGTGCGGCGCCTCTCGCGACGATAACTTCATCAGTAACATAGTCCAACGAGAAAAAATCCTGATGCCTTTCGACCCCCGCGGTCCACGACAGATACTCTGAAACCTCATGGGATAAGATGATTACCAATTGTTTTCGAGTTTGGAGATAGCCATCAATTTCTTCTGGACCTGAAGATTTTTGATCATAGAACGTTCTCATCCGATTGGTGTTCCAGAGCTGAAGATTAAGACTAAAGCGACTCCCCATCAGATGCGGTGCCTTGAACCATATCACCCCCGAATTCATATCTTCGAGACGTTCCAACTGCGCTCCTGCTTCTAGATACGACCCAGCAATATTGGGGTCGTAAACACCAAGAATCAACTGCTGAACGCCACCTCCAGAATTGAATTTAGCAATGGGAATTGTCGTCCAACGATCCTTTGCATGAACGATCAAAACTCGTTCATCGCCACGCTCTTCAAGGCGGTACTGAACATCCGTGAATAAGCGCGTGTTTCTTATCCGCCTCACCCCACGCTCTATATCGACAGTGTCAACCCTCGCACCGATTTCAAGTTCGAGAAGCTGTAGGATCACTCGATCGCTAGTTTTTCTTAAGCCAACAACTTCGATCCAATCAACACGGACGGTTTGGCCCTGAGCGTTAACACTGCCTAGCAAGATCATGGTAGCTAGCAAGCACCGAATGAGCTTCATCACTCCTCCCTTCGTCTAGTTGCATAAGAATTCGCTCCAAAATTGCAAAAGTGACAAAGTTTCCCAAAAAATATGCAAGACGAAATCAGACAAATGGATCATAATGAAACCCATCTAACGAGCTGGAAAGACATCTGACGGCTCGTAATCCCACAAGCTGATGGTCTATTTTTGGATTTCTAGGGATATAAGTCATGAAAAGTATTGGGATATACTACCGTGTATCCACCGATAAGCAGGATCTAGCTAGCCAACAGAATGCAGTCGAAACCTGGCTCAAAAGCCTTCCAACGGAACGCCAGCCTAAGTCTATTAAAGTTTTCAAGGATCAGGGCATCTCGGGTAAAACCAATAATCGCCCTGGGTATCAAAAGCTTTTAAAAACAGCTTTCGAACAAAAAATTGATACGATCATCGTCTATCGACTGGACCGGATGAGTCGTAATGCAACCGATGCAATTCAAACTCTTTTAACCCTCGATCAGGCAGGGGTCGCCTTCATCTCTGTCACCCAACCCGTCCTGAACCTAGGTCATGAAAACCCTTTTCGCCGAACCATGCTAGCAGCATTTTCAGAGATTGCAGAGATCGAACGGGAAACCATCGTCGCGAGGGTCAAGTCTGGACTCGATGCAGCGAAGAAACGGGGAGTTCGCCTTGGCCGCCCGTCTAAGCTCACAAAAGATGCGCAGCTCCGAGCCAGAAAACTGCGTTCTACAGGTCTATCTTATAAGGAAATCGCAGAGGAAACTGGCTTAAGCAATGGCACTGTACAAACTCTGATCAAAGGGCCCGATATTGAGGCATAAAACTTTGCTCTTGAACTTCAGGATAGCTAGAAAGCGCGGTCGGAAGGGGATTCGCGCTTAGGCTGCGGGACTATTGGCTAGCAAGTAGCTTCTTGAGAATCAGATCGATTGCTTCATTCTTGTAAGGCTTTACGAGCCAGGCTTTCACCCCATATTGCTTGGCTTGGGCTTTAATTTCTTCATCACCCACTTCCGTTGTGATCATGATGATCGGTGGCGGACTACCATTAGCAATGGAGTGGATCTCTTTACACATTTCTAACCCAGTTAGAATCGGCATGTTGTGGTCAGCGAGAACCAGATTGATCGTGTTCGCCTGATACTTTTCGATACCTTCTTGTCCGTTTGCTGCAGTGATCACTTCATGGCCACGCTGGACAATGATGTCTCTAATGTTGTTGCGCTGCATCTCAGAATCATCAACAACTAAGACTTTAGCCATTCAGATCCTCCGTTCTCTGATCAGTACATCCATATTACCACAGTTTCCGCAACTTGGAAGCTATCCAAGTATCTCGCTTCATTTAGAAACGATCGAACGCGTGCTTTGTTAGGCTTGTAACTATAATAGCAACATTTCAATAGCGGCACCAATGCTGCATTCTTGCCTAGTTCCAATCAAAGCCATGTTAGAAATTTTAGAATTTAAGTGCTACGAATATTCAACTGGGCGCGCTTTGCATCTTATCAGTGTCAAGGCCCCCTTGTTATAATAAAGATGCCAAGGTGGCTGTAATTTATACCAACAAGGAAACCATTTCCCCGCAAAAACCATAAAAATCACAGATTTCTTTGCGGATTTCTTGACCTTTCCTTCGTTTTGTAAGATTCAGAAAATGGTTGGATATAAGTAGGAGTCGAGACAGGAATGACCGAGGTGATATGAAGCAATCAAAAGAGATCGTGATCAGCGGCGCTGGAGAGGTTGGTAGCTTTGCAGCACAGCTGCTGAGCGAGAATGGCCATAGCGTGACGGTCATAGACGAAAACGCCGACTGTCTCGAAAGGCTGAGCCAGGTGGTCGAGGCCAAAATGGTCTTAGGCTCCTCCTGCCACGCTCACGTTCTTTCCGATGCTAAGGTCCATAATAGCGATGTGATGATAGCGGCAACTAGTCTCGATGAGATCAACTTGCTATCAGGGGCCTTAGGCAAGCAGCTGGGGGCTCGCAAAGTGATTTCCCGAATCCACAATCGCAACTATCGAACCAGCGCCCGATTTAACTATGCTAAGGGCCTTGGGATCGATCACCTGATCTATCCAGAGGAATTAACTGCCCGCTCGATCTGTTCCCACATCAACGACCCTGGAGTCATGGCCATTCAAAGCTTCGCCAGAGACCAGATCGAACTTCACCAGTATCGGATCGATCACAATAGCAAGGTGGCCAATCTACCCCTACGTCACATCAAACTTCCAGAGGGGCTGAGAATTATCAAACTCCGCCGGGATGGGGAACTAGTCATTCCGAACGCTAATACTGAGCTGCTGCACAATGATATTGTGACCATGATTGGTCCTAGGGATCGCTACACACAGATCAAGGGCATTTTTTCTAAGGAAAAAAGAAAAAGTAAAGAGATCGCCATTGCCGGAGGCAGTTCTACCGCTGAATGGGTGATCGCCCATTTAAAAAATCAAGATATTTCCATCCGCCTCTTTGAGCAGAACCTTGAGCGGGCTAACGAATTGGCTGCCAACTACCCAAAAGTTACAGTCCTTGCTGCGGACACTCTAGATATTCATACCTTCGAGAGTGAACACCTGGAACGATGTGCCGCCCTACTGTCTCTAAGCGACAACCAGGAGAGAAATATCCTTGTTGCACTGCAATCAAAAAAGCTTGGCGTAGAATCAACCTTTGCAGTCATCCATAATTCCACCTATCTGAGCGCCTTGGAAGAGGTGGGCATCGATTTTTGCTACAGTCCAAGAATGGAAGCAGCAAAGGAATTGCTTCGCCTGATGGACGATTCCCCTATTAAAACAGTCACCACCCTAGGCGACGGTAGTTTCCACGTTTATGAAATGACAGCTAAGAAAGGTTCTGCGGTTGGCTTCAAACTTGAAGAGGTGTCCTTTCCTCAGCATGCCTTTGTCGCGGCGATCCAACGAAGCAATATGGTTTTCACTCCTAAAGCGACTGACTGTGTATTTGAAGAGGATATTCTGATCGTGATTGGCCCTGAAGGCATCGAACCTACTCTCATGGATCTCTACGGATAAATTATGAATTTTTCGGCAGTCGGTAAAATCCTAGGCCTCCTCCTCCTGCTACTCACAGCGGGTATGGTGATTCCCCTGGGAATTGCTTCCTATGATTTTGTCCAACAAGCCCATGACCCGGCAGCCACTAAACTTGCGACCCTGCCCCTCCTAGGGATTCTTACAGGCATCTCAATGGGGCTCCTTATCAGCATGGCACTTTTATTTCTCAACCGCCAAGCAGATACCAATGTTGGCAAGTCAGAGGCGATTCTCCTCGTATTCCTAAGTTGGTCTTTGGGTTCCGTGATTGCCGCATTTCCTTTCTTTTTCTGGGCTCGGTTTGCATATGAAGTCACAGGTCTCGACAGCCCTTTTAGAAACCTAATCAACTGTGTGTTTGAAACCGTGAGTGGTCTGACAACCACTGGGGCGAGTATCTTAACCGACATTCCCAGCATTCCCGATTCGCTTCTATTCTGGCGAGCCTTATTGCAATGGTATGGAGGTCTTGGAATCGTCGTTCTCTTCGTTGCTATTTTGCCGATGATAGCTGGAGGAAATAAAAAGCTTTTTAGCGCCGAAGCCACTGGTATCACGAAAGATGGCAGTACCCCAAAAATTCAAGAAACTGCCCGTTCTTTATGGCTTATATACTGCGGATTCACAGCCTTTCAAGTGATCTTGATGCTGATGTTAGATCCCGAGCTTTCGGTGTTCTCGGCGATTACATTTGCTTTTTCAACCGCAGCAACAGCAGGCTTTAGCGTGCTCAATGAAAGCGCAGGAACCATGCTTCCTTCGGTGCAATGGGTGATGATTCTCTTCATGATGATCGCCGGGGTCAACTACGGACTTTACTACCAATTCTTTCAGGGAAAGTGGCGCGATCTATTCAATGATATCGAGTTTCGGGCCTATGTCGCGATCATTCTCACAGCCACTGCAATCATTGCTCTGACAATCCACGGTCATAACTATGTGGATATGAATGGTCAAGAACCTGGTGGCTCCATCGAACAAACTCTTCGTGATGCGGCATTCCAAGTGGTATCGATCCTAACAACCACAGGCTTTTCCAATGCTGATTCTGACATGTGGCCACAGCTTTGCCAGCTGGTGCTTGTGAGCTTGATGTTTATCGGTGGCTGTGGAGGGTCTACCGGCGGTGGTATCAAGGTGATTCGAATCGTATCATCCTTTAAGCTATTCTTTGCCCAACTGGAAAAAGTCTATCGCCCCAACGTCGTTCGCCCGATCAAGCTCGGTCGCCACATCATTCAAGACCATATGAAAATCGCCATCCTCCTTCATATTTTAGCGGTAATCTTACTAGCCTTTCTAGGCGCAGTTATGCTAATCATTATCGAGCCCGAGATTGATGGAGTCTCAGCCTTTACGGCATCTATTGCCACCTTGAATAATATCGGGCCAGGTTTCTCAATGGTGGGAGCAACTCAGAACTACTCCTGGCTGTCAGATATGTCTAAAGTCATTTTGACTCTTTGGATGTTGATTGGCCGTCTTGAGGTTTTCACGGTACTGGTTATATTCTCGCCAAGGTTCTGGAAACAAGCGTAGAAAAAAGAAAGAAGACTATCATGACACAATTCGACCGCCGCCGGATGCTTGCTGGCAGCTTTGGTGTGGCAACCGCATCCTGTTTTCAATCGATCACAGTTTGGGCTAAAACTAAGCCACAGGGTCAGCTCCTGAAAGACAAAGATAAGATTCTAGATCTGCCCAAAGGCTTCAGCTATAAGGTTTTAGACAAAAGCGGGCAAAAAATGGACGATGGCTACGTGTCACCAGGGCGCCCTGATGGTATGGGATGCTTTCAGCTTGGGGACGATCTCGTTTTGCTCCGCAATCATGAGATGAGTCCATCCCACCGCGACCCAAGACCCTATCCTACAAGTAAAGACGCTCCTAAAGAAGCCTACGATGCCAACGGTTTCGGCGGCGTCACCAGACTTGTCCTTGACGCTAAGGCTAAGACCACCAAAAGCCGGAACCTTGTTCTCACGGGAACCCATATCAACTGTGCTGGCGGTGTGAGTCCTTGGGGCTGGTTAAGTTGCGAGGAAACTGTCGCCGAAAATCATGGCTATGTCTTCTTATGCGATCCTAAAGCAAACAAGGTCCAAAAAGCTCAAGCCATTAAAAATTATGGCCGCATGAACCACGAAGCCGTCTGTATCGACCCTGCTGATCACACAGCTTATCTGTCCGAAGACCGTGGTGATAGCTGTTTCTACCGCTTCGTGCCTAAGGACAAGGCAAAACCATTTGGTGATGGCCGTTTCCAAGCAATGATGGTTCAAGGAGAACCCAAAAAGCACCTCAGCTCTAGCAAAGCTAAAGTTGGCAAAACTTGGTCTGTGACTTGGATCGATATTCCCAATCAAGACAGTCCGCACGATGACCTTCGTCATCGGTCGCAAGCCCAAGGCGCAGCCGTGGTGAGTCGTGGTGAAGGCTTATGGTATGCAGATGGAGAGGTTTATCTAGTCTCTACTGATGGCGGCCCCACGAAAACGGGGCAGATTTTCCGCTACAACATCGCCAAGCAAACCTTAACCTTGATCGCTCAATCAGAAAATCCAGCTGCTCTAGACTCCCCAGATAATATTACAGTCAGCCCTTCAGGACTGGTAGTAGTAGCAGAAGATGGTGGCCGCACACCCCATCTTAGAATCATAGGTAAAGAAGGCCAGATATATGATTTGGCAAAGAATGCTGCTGGCTATGGTGAGTTTACAGGAGTCTGCTTTTCACCGGATGGCAAGACATTATTTGCCAACTTACAAGTTCAAGGGCTGACGGTTGCCATTGAGGGGCCATTCGAGAGCTATCTAAAAACAGCAGAGGCCAACCCGAATCAACTTTCGTAACGCTCAGGAGTTGGCAGAGTCATTTGAATACCGGGTTATTAGATCGTCCCATTGCACAGGTTTTTGGATATAATCAAAAAACAATGAAATGGACTCCTGACGAAATTGCTCCACGGAGTCCTGATCCCCCCCAGAAACGGCGATCATCCCTAACTCTGGGTGCCTGCCCCTAACTTTTTTGGCAAATGTGAAGCCAGATTCCTGCGGCATTTCAATATCTGTAATCAGTAAATCGAAGTGATCGTCGTCCAAGATTTCCATGGCTTTCCGAGTGCAAAAAGCAACTTCCACATCAAAGTGAAGAGTTAGTAACTCCTTCGCAACTTCTAGTTGGCATGGATCGTCATCGACATATAAGACTCGAAGCTTACTTTTACTCATGAAAACCTCTCTACGGTTCAATCTTGTTTTTACCAAGGGATTATGCTGGTTAGCACTAAAAGTACGGCATCATCTTTAAGGTTCAGAGACATTAACTCGATGACTGTTGCCTTATATGAAGCACCATCGGTGACACTTTTTGCAATTTAAGACTTCCCAAGAAAAAAATTAGGTAAGAATTGTCGGTCTGAATCGGCTATAAAACCCATGCTAGATCCCATTGTTAGGCTAGAAAATATGAAAGCCTCGATCACTTTCTTACGGCTGCCCGAAGAAAGCTTCTATCTTTACCCTTAAGAAAGAATGATCTCGCCAAGATTTGATGGTGATCAGCCACAAAAAACAAGCGACCCAAGAGTTGGGTCGCTTGTTTTTTGTCTATTCTTTGTTTCAAATGCAGTATGTCATGGTTATGGTTAGTTGCCTTGAGGCAGGTCGTCTGCAACCCACTTCATAGTGCCACCTTCAACATTCACCAAAGTGTTGGTAAGACCAGCATTTTCAAGCATCTGACAAGCCATCATCGATCTTTGCCCTGAACGACAGATCACATAAATTCTATCTTCATCACCCAATTGAGGTAGAGCATCCCGAAGGCTATCGATATTCACCTGGTCCAGGGGCAAATTGATGGCGTCTTTGGCATGAACTTCCGCAAACTCTTCAGGAGATCGGACATCTAAAAGATGTTTTGCATCCCCTTGCTCTAGCTTTTGGAATAGTTGTTTCGGTTCAATTGTGTCCATACGGTAGTCCTCCAAAAAATACGATCAAGCCACACTCTAGGGCAATAGGCTAGGAGCTGCAACGACTAGTCGATCGGCGAACACCGCTATATAGCTTTAGCCGGCCTGCTCCACCGTGGTGGCTTTCTTAGACTCCAACGGGATCTTTAATTTGAACGTCGCACCTTTATTCGGCCCTTCTGAAAAGACGCTGAGCTTGCCACCAAGTTCGGTCGCATCAATGGCACTACTATGCAGCCCAAAGCCGTTGCCCGTTGGCTTAGTTGTGAAGCCAAAGCGGAACAGCTTATCGATATTCTCAGCCGGAATGCCAATGCCATTATCCCTAATGTCAATATGAACAAAGGCTCCCATTTTTTTCTGATGAATGTTGATACTGCGAGGGCGATCCAAGCGCTCCGTGGCTTGTATGGCATTTGATATAAGGTTGGTCAAAATCTGAAGAACCTTGTGACGATCGCTCGATATGGATAGTTGGGTTTCGTCATTGAAAGTGACTTCAATCTGGTTTGAGTTGATATCATGAGCCTTCAAATCCAGAACGTCTTGAATAGCATCAGTGATGGAAAAGTTGATGATAATACCTGAGTGCTTGGCATTGGCCTGCTGCTGTGATACTAGCTGCATGACATGTTTGATGTTTTGGCTGAGGCTTTGAACCGTTTGTAAGTGCGCCTCACGATTCTTTTCTAAATCAGAAACGATTGCATTCATGTAACCTACCACAGACTCTCGCCGTTTACTATCAGAGAGGTATTCGGGCAGCTGATCCCCTTGGGATTCGAACAGTTTAACCAAATCAGGCAAGCGATGGGACGCTGACTTACGATAGTACTGTTCTAGACTTTGGACATTGACATTGACACCGGTGATCACATTCCCAATATTATGAAGCACCCCAGTGGCAACTTCAGCCATCCCTGCTTTACGGGATGACTCTACCAAATCATTGGTTGCTTCGTCCAATTGCTTGGTTCGCGACTTTATCAATTCCTTGAGCTTTTCCTGGGATTTCTTTAAGGCATCTTCAGCTCTCAGCCGAATGCGATAATCTTCCGTGAGGTTTTCTTCTAGCTGAGCGACTGCTCGGAAGACTTGACCAATCTCATGCTTGTAACTCATGTACTTGTGATCCATGTTCTCTTGCTTATCTCGAAATCGGATGCCTCGGGCATGATTGGCTAGAATCGATAAAGGCTGAGCAATTAAAAATCGAGTAAACCAAATAACGATGAATACGATCGTAGCGACTAGAATGAGGTTGTTGAAAAGGATGTCTCCACCTTCGCGCCACAGGTTTCGGTAGATTGGCGCCATATCCACCTGCAGCACAATGGTTCCTAACTTCCAAGCCTGCTCCTGATTTTTGAACTCCATGGCAAAGGTCTTTTCCTTAATCTCTTCAGAGTCAGTCTCGCCTAACTCGAACACACTACCATCTTCGGCCTCTATCTTAACCGTCACAATTTTGTCGTAAAGCAGTAGGCCTTTCATTCCCACATGAATTTGCTCGCGATCCATCAGCCAAACACTGCGAGTGAGACTCGGCACCATGGTCCTTTGAATCTCTTGCAAATCCTCTTCAAGAGATTCAATACTAGCCCTAAAATCAAAGTAGAGTTGAACGGTGGACACCCCTAGTGTGACAACAAAAGAGGACACTATGATCCATAGCATCAGTTGGTTAGCAACTGAAGGTTGGAGGAATTCTTTTGTTGAATTTAACCAGTTCGAAGTCTTCATACAACCTTCTCTACGAAGCCTCCATAGCATCGGCATCCTGTGATTATTCTTAAACAAAAGTCTTAGTCGCTGAATATAAGTCCGAAGATCCTATGTGCCTAGGCAAAAACCTATTCGACAAAGTAAGACTGCTATAATAAGCTTGCGAAAGAGTTCTTTGATCTAAAGAACAGTATGCGAAAAGGAGGCAAATGAAACACATTGCTATCTATTATAGGGTGTCAACAGAACGGCAAGACTTGCAAAGCCAAAAGCAGGCTGTAGAAACTTGGCTCAACCTTCTGGAAGACAGTAAGAAACCACGAAAAATATCTGTATTTCAGGATGAAGGCATCAGCGGTAGCACAGATAAAAGGCCAGGCTACCAAGATCTCTTAAAATTCGCGCAGAGCGGAAAAATCGATACGATCGTCGTATATCGTCTCGATCGCTTTAGCAGAAATGCTTCTGACGCTATCAAAACTCTACTATCTCTCGACGAACTCGGGGTAGGATTTATTTCTGTGACCCAGCCTGTCTTGAACCTCGGACACGAAAACCCTTTCAGACGAACCATGCTCGCAGCATTTGCTGAAATTGCAGAAATCGAACGCCAAACAATTGTGACAAGGGTCAAAGCGGGCCTTGAGGCAGCGAAGAAGCGGGGCGTCAAGCTAGGGCCCCCGAGTAAACTCACCGAGGAGCACAAAGAGCAAGTTCGCTCTTTGAGAGCCCAAGGCTTAAGCCTCAGAGCGATCGCTAAGGACTTGGGCATTAGCTACGGAGCGGTTCATAAAATGGTGCAGCAGCTCTGACCTTATAGAACTAGAAAAGCATGACCGATTCTTTCTCTTCCTCTTCTTTCAGCCCATCAATATGGCCTCGAACATAGTCTCGCTCTTCCTTCATGGTGGTGCAGTTTAGCAAATTTTCACCGAAGGCGCGCAACTGCTCAGCACTAGCACCTTCCGGGACCGCCTGCCGATGCTTGAGCCAGCAAGGGATCATTTTTTCGATATTTTCTAGGTTTTGTCGCAGGCGATCTTGGAACTGAAGGGATTCGATAATCGGGTGGATCACATTTTTAATCTCGTCATGATCATTAGCCAGCTCTTGCAATGTTTTGATCAAGTCTTCTACAGAAGCGCCCGACTCGAAGTGAACCTTTAATTTTGCATGAAGACCTTCAATGGCCGTGAGACTCTCCGTAGACAGCTCCGAGACCCTTGCCGTATCTTTTAGTAGCGAATCGATGGCATTGGAAACCTTCGAAGTGGATTCCTCTGATTCCTTTGCACACCAGTTCAGTGAATCCTTTGTAAATTCTAGGTATTTCTCAACCAGTGTCTGCGCGGCCATAGTCATACAGTCGTTCTCCTCGTTAGAATTCTAAGAAAATACTCCGCTCACCTTGACCTTCTGGGGCTTCTTCACCCAGAACCGTTTTGTAATACGCTTGGGTTTCTTCTACCGAGGAGCACGTATTCGCCAATTCTCGGGCTAAAGGCTCAGCATCCAGAAGCGCTGTGTTATGCAAAAAGACATTGATCATTTTCCACCCACGTAGGAGGTGATCCATTCGCTGGCTGACTGCATCTTCAAACTGCATAGATGTCAATGCCGGGATAATCTGCCGCTTAATGCCAGCATTTAAGGTAATCAAGCCCTCCAGCTGTTTTTGAACTCCCGCTAAGCCAAGGCGCTGCTTCTTTTGGTCCTCATTCTCTTCTATATCATCAGTGTTGCCACCCTCTGAGATTTTCTTTTGAATCTTTTCGAATAGCTCATTAACTTCTTGGTTCACGGAGTCTTTGCTGATCTCAACATCACCCGAGCTGAAGTAGAGATCGTAGAACTTTTTAAGAGCTTCGAAAGCTGGACGATCAACATAGTTGGACGAAAGGCGAAAAATCGCATCCGTACAGTCCGCCGCTCCTTTGATGGCATTCACCCCAAGGTCGTTCAGTATCAAAAAGAAGATCTCATCGAACTCTTTCAATGAGTAAGATTTCTCATCGAGCTTTGTGGCTTCTGAAGACATAGCAACCCTCTTGGTCATTTGATCTTGTTTTATCATAACATAATCTAGCAAATTCGACAGATTAGGGTTAACTCTGAGAAATAAAACAAAATCCCGGCTAAAGTGATTTCCCGGAATGAGGTCAGATTTAAAAAAAATAATTTAGTGATTACTAGATGTTAAAGGCGAGAGCTAAAATGTTCGGGGAAAGAGCCGAATCTATTATTGGCTGCAGGCAATGCAGTCTAGGCTGAATACTCAGTCCTTGGTCCCCTCAAACCCTTACCCTCCTGGGTAAGGGCTATTTTTTTATTCCAAAGAGCTAATATCCTTAAAAAGATCATTCATAAATTCGTCTTGAGGATGCTCCCTTAGCCATTCGCGAACAGTTTCAACAGCCAAGTCTTGATCACCGCGATCCAAATAAGCCGTCACCACCTTTACGTTAAGCGCTCGCTGGCGCTCCGTAGAGCCTCCTTGGTCTAGGAGCTCGATGTAACCCTGAATCGCCTCATCCACGCGGCCAGCATCGAGAAAGGCATCCGCAAGGGTCTCCTGCACAGTGGCTCGCTCGACACCCCCCTGGTCTAGGGCGCGGTATAAGTATTCTACAGCTCCTTCACTATCCCCGTGACCCACTAAGGCACTACCGATGCCATAGTCAACAATCCCAGAGTTTCGCTTTTCATTGGGAATTGACTTAAGAAACGCCAAGCCTTCCTGATAGGTATTGGTCTCTTCGTAGATGGTTAGGAGTTCGTTAATGACCGATTCGTTATTGGGATTTCCCAGAGCGACCTTTTCCAAATACGGTTTGGCCGCAAGGGAGTCCCGCTTGTCGATCAGTTGAATCATAGCCATTTCCACCAAAGCCTGCTCATCATTGGGGTGTAGCTTAAGATATTCAAGCAACATCGCTTCCGCAACCTGCCATTGGCCTTGATCCACGGTACTAACGATGTCTTGAATCGAGTGAGTCACATCTTTGTTATCCGAGGTCTTTCCAGCAGAATCCTGCTTCGAGAGACCTTCGTTCGGCGTCGAAGCAGCAGCTTCCGCCTGGCTATCATTTTGGCCCGGAGGTGGTGAATCGCTGGGCTTGCCCTGATGTGATTCTTGAGGCACTTGGTTTTCTATGGGCTTGCCCTTACCGCTGGAGTGGATCGCACCAGTTCGCTCAAGCCCCATACTTAGGACAATATAGCCGGTCAAGGCCATGATGACGAATAGCACGAAGGCCAAGAAAAAATCACTTGCTGCCGAGGTTGACGATTTCATAAATCTACTTCCAGCATAAATCAGGTAAACGCTGGATTTTTAGCGAATAATCACGCCATTTTCAACAGTTAAGTCAATATAAGCCTATTTTTCAGTACTTAGCCTTCGGCCTTGGATGTGAAAATCGAATATCAGTATAAACATCGCTGCAACGGCGAAGATCCAGAAGCTTTCATGCCACACCTTTTCCCGAGTTTCACCGATGTTTCCCGGCTTCAGGTCCTTGCGAATATGCTGACTATAAATGATATCCAAATCGAGATCGCCAGTAGTCGATCGTACGTAACGACCTTCCGTGATTCTAGCGATCTCTTCGAGGGTACCTTCATCCAAGCGCGACAGAACCATCCGACCTGACTGGTCTTTTACGTAGCCGCCGTCGCCGTCGGGGATAGGTGCACCACCTTCTGAGCCGATACCAATGGGGTAGATTCGCACACCATCACTAGCAGCATCTTGAGCGGCCTGAATTGGACCGCTCTCGTGATCTTCACCGTCCGTAATCAGAATGATCGATTTACCGACCGAGCCTTCAGTAGCACTTTCCATTAAGCTCTTATGGGCCAGGCGGATTGCATTGCCTATTGCAGACCCTGGCACAGGGATCATACTTTCACCAAGACTATCGAGGAAAAGCTCCATGGCCATATAGTCGAGGGTCAAGGGGCACTGAACGAAGCCAACACCAGCAAACTGTAGTAGACCAATCCGATCACCTTGCAACATCGAAAGCAGATCGATGATTTCTCGCCGTGCTCTCTGTAAGCGATTGGGCTTGATGTCTTCAGCGTTCATACTCTTCGATACGTCCACGACAACCATAATGTCAGCACCCTTCCGTTCAAGGGTTCGCCATTCATATCCCCAGCGAGGACGAGCCAGGGCTATACAAATGCAGGCAAACGCCAAACTTAACGCTAGACAACGGTAGAGAACCTGTCGCCTGCGTTCCAAAGACTGACTTAAGTCTTTATATCGCTGACCCAAAAAGCGAGCTAAGCGCTTCTTGCGAAACATATTCGAAAGGATGATAAGAATCGATACCAACGGGGTTAAAGTTAGCAACCACAGGTATTCAGCGTCTCCCCAAGTCATGCCACAACCCTCCATCGACTCAGTTGAAACAGCAACTCTAGTGCCAACAAGAGCAAACCAGGAATCAGAAAACTCTCGTGCTTTTCATGGTAGCGGCTAAAGTCTTTGACCTCCACACGACTCTTTTCCAGCTGGTTGATGGTTTCATAGACTTCGATCAGATTTTCCACATTTGCAGCTCGAAAGTACTGACCCCCTGTAGTTTGCGCGATCATCTTGAGAGTCGGTTCATCGAGATCACGGGATCTGCGGTCGCCAATACCAACCGTGTAGATCTTGACTCCTAAGTCTCGGGCAGCACTGGCTGCTGCCTGGGGTCCCACCTTTCCCACTGTGTCTTGACCATCAGTCAGGAGAATCACAATTTTCGACTTGGACTCCAGGTCCTTCATGCGTTTGACGCTGGTAATAATGGCTGAGCCAATGGCTGTGCCGTCGCCAGCCATCCTAAGATAGATATTATCTACAAAGCTCTTCAGGACGTCATGGTCTAAGGTCAACGGTGCCTGGGTAAAGGCGTTCTCACCGAACACCACCAAGCCCATTCGGTCGTCGATCCTTTTCTCTATAAAATTCCCCACCACAGCCTTAGCTGCTGCCAAGCGAGAAACCCACTGCCCCTGGTAAGAGATGCTTTGCTTCATACTACCAGAGGTGTCTATCGTTAATAGAATATCGAGACCTTCTCCTGACTTCCGCACTTCGTGTTCCACCTCTTGTGGTCGCGCTGCGGCGAGCAGGACCAGGATAATAGCCAGGACTCGTAGCATGAGAGGGAGTCGATGAAGGTACCGGGTCCAGGTCATCGACCGCACTTCAAAGCCACGCAGACTTGGATACTTTAGAGGTTTCACTGTAGTCCGCCGCCAGGACCAAACAAACCAAATGGCAATGGGTACCAAAAACAATAGTAAATAAGGGTATGCAAAGGTCATCAGCGCCTCCTTTGCCGTCGTTCCCGACGCTTGAATACCGCCATCAACCCATCAACAATGGATTGATTGGTTCGGAGGCTCAAGATATCAAAACCTGACTTTCGTGCTAAACCTTGAAGCCCATCAACTTTCTCCTGCCAAGCCTCTTCGATCTGACGCCAAAGATTAGGGTCTCCCGAATCAAGCACCAGCTGCTCCCCAGTTTCGCTATCTTGGATAGCAAGCAATCCGGCATCAACCCACTCTTGTTCTCGGGGATCTTCAATATCAACGCAAACCAAGTCGTGGCGTGCTGCGAGCTGCTTGAGTTTATTTTCGTAACCCTCGGTAAGAAAGTCTGAAATAAGAAAGCATAAACTGCGTCTCTTGATAACCTGTAGATAGTGACTAATGGCCTCGTCGAGTTTTGTCGCTCTTCCCTTCGGCTCGTGGCTCAGAACCGAACGAATAATATTCCAAATATGGGACCGCCCCTTCATTGGGGGAATGTACTGCTCCACATGATCCGAAAACAGGATCACTCCAACCCTATCGTTGTTCCGAATGGCTAAGAATGCCAGTACTGCAGCCAATTCAGCCGCGATCTCCACTTTACTCTTCTCTTGGGTTCCAAAAAATTGAGAGGGGCTAACGTCCACCATCAGCATCAGGGTCATCTCACGCTCTTCGCGAAAGACTTTGATGAAAGGCTGACCCATGCGCGCTGTCACATTCCAGTCGATAGCGCGAACATCGTCCCCAGGAAAGTATTCTCTAACTTCATCAAACTCCATGCCTCGACCTTTGAAAGCCGAGACATACTCACCAGCCAGGATGTTGCTCACATCGTGGCCAGCCTTTAATTGAAGAGTTTTGATTTGCTTCCGTAATTCAGGCGAGATCACAGAGCATCACTCCCGTGAGACCAGCGAACTTGTCCAGGCCAGTACATGAGCACTTCGTCGTCTTGCAAAAGCTTCTGCAGGCGATTCATAGGTTTGAGAACCTGTTTGGCTACAGGATCAGCAATGAGCATGGATTGGATTCCACCTTCCAATTCTGAAAGACATTCCATCATGCGCTCAGGCGCACCCAAGCAATCGAAAAACGAGCGAGGTTCAGGCTGATATTGCATCACCGGATAGAGTTTTTCAGGATTCAACTGGCCAAGTTCCTTCGCCATGCGGAATGCTTCCCGACGACCACCGAGGTGATCCACAAGCCCTAGTTCCAGTGCCTCTTGGCCTGTATAGACGCGGCCCTGAGCCAATTCGTGAATCTGCTCCTTGGTCTTGGCTCGCCCTTGCGCTACACGATCTAAGAAGGTTTGATAAACGTCATCGATGCTTTCACCGATAATGCGTTTGTCTTCTGCGGAGGCAGACTCGGTGAAGTTTAGATACTTGGCCCGCTCTGATTGGGTGACAACGTGAAAATGAACGCCATACTTATCGGGAACGTCTTTACCAACCAGACTCGCACCAATCACTCCGATAGACCCTGTTATCGTTTGGGCCTCAGCAAAAATCTTGCTGGCTGGTGCCGCGATATAGTAGCCGCCGGACGCCGCGACCTGCCCCATAGACACAACCACAGGCTTCACTTCATTCAGCTTCCGAACCTCTTCCCAAATCAAATCAGAGGCAAGAGCTGAACCACCAGGGCTATTCACACGGAACACGATGGCCTTCACATCCTCTTGCTTGGCAAGCCAGCGCAGTTCTTTGATCAAAGGCTTCGGCGCAATAACATTTTCCTCGCCTCTCTGAAAACTCATGCGAATTTCCCCAGAAGCTTCCACGTAGCCGACTTTATCGTCGCCATCCGCAATCCTCGGCTCATCGAGATCAGCGCTGTGAACTAGGTATGGACGCCATTTCACCAACTTGTCGGTTTTCGTAACTTCCTTCAGTTTGTCGAGAAGCGCTGTTTCATAATCCATCATATCCACAGCCCCCATGCTGAGAGCCTGAGCACTGGTAAAGCTGGATACTCGCAACCAGTTGCCGACGTCAGTTTCAGGTTTCCCACGACTTTCGCCAATGGCTTTGATGAGCGACTGCCTCAATGAAGATTCCATCGAACGGTACATTTCAAGGCTTGGTTCGCTAGGTTCAGACCGGACAAAGGGTTCCATAGCCGATTTATACTTCCCTGCTTGAAACACTTCCATTTCAACCCCAAGCTTTTCTAGTGCTGGCCCAAAATAGGTCAATTGAAATGCGGGACCCGGGATCATGAGACCACCAAGGGGAGCCAGGTTGATGACCTCCCCTGCAGACGCCAAGAAGTAAGTGAGTGTATCACCTGCATAGAGGTTCACATAAAGGGGCTTTTCCGATTTTCGAAACTCAATAAACGATCGTCTCAGCTCCTGCATTGTCGAGAAACTGGCTACAGGATTGCGCATATTCACGAAAACTCCGCGAACCCGGATATCTTCAGCGGCTCGACGCAGCATCTTCCTGAGATCGCTCAGTTGATACCCTCGCGGTCCTCCGAAAACTTCATTAAAGAATTGCGACCGTGGGTCCATACTGCGGCTTTGGATGACGCCGTCGAGTTCGATCTCGATGATGGAGTCATCAATGTCCGGTGCTGAGAGCCCGGAACCACTGGACACCTCACCCTGAAACTGGCTGATGGCAATCAGCATCACAACAGTGAGTAGGGTTGTGCTTAGCCCAATCAGGGCGAACATCCCAGTAAGGATTGAGAACGCTTTTTTAATGTAATGTTTCATCTCGCAATCATCTCCACTTCTGCCAATTTACCGTGTCAACAACACTAGGCCTTCGCTATGGCGTTATTCTAGCCGGACTTTAGCGATTTATAAACAGAATTTCCAGGCTGAAGAGTGGCCGACCCCCAGGAAAAACTCTAGGCACTCCCCAAGGGATTATGTATGTTAGAAAGGTTAAGAAACCCTTAAAAAGGAGACTTTCTTGGAAGGCATCACCACTCATGCGGATCTACCGGACAACATCGACACCAGCTTATACAACATGGTCGCCAGTGCGTTGAAGGAAAACCCAAAGACACGAGCCTTGGCGGAAGAGCAGATTTTAGCGATAGCGCAGCTCGCTGTGGTTGAAGGTAAAGTCAACGATGAACTGTGGCTCCATGATCAAATTAAGGCGGCGGAAGATGCCTCGCCCCATATCCCTGGCAGTAAAATTCTGAAGATTCCGGTCAACCAACCGGCGTCCATTGAAAACCAAGCTGACCTCGATCAGCTCGCTGAAGCCCACCAGCTTTGGATGGATTCGGTGCTTCACCCAACAAAGCCGAATCAAGGGGGTCGCGCCAATCTTCGAGGCTGCGACTTAAGGGGCTTGAGCCTAGAAGGTTTGGATCTTCGCGGCGCTAATCTACAAGGGGCCAACCTTTCTGGCTGTGCTGCAAGAGGCGTCATACTTACTACGGCAGACCTAAGAGATGCAGACCTTAGTGGCGCGCAACTCATTTCTGCCAAGCTGCGACGCTGTAAACTTGACCGAGCAAATTTTTCAGATGCGAACCTCGAAGGGGCCGACCTCCGCCGGGTTCAGGTGGATAAGACCATCTGGAAGGATGTCCACCTCGAAGGGGCTCTTTTGGACGACCCTAGCCCCATTAAGAGCTAAGGGCCCACTTTCGACACCTTGTATCTTCCCTCCAGGCATGTCAGCATATTACCCTGAATCTGTCTTTCCTGGAGGAGATCTCGCCTTTGATACATGTGGAAAAGCTCTCAAAACAATTTCAAGATGGTGGCGCTTATGCCGTTCGCGATGTGAGCTTTCATGTGGATAAAGGCCAAATTGCCTGCCTAATCGGCAGCAGTGGTTGCGGTAAGACGACCACACTCAGGATGATCAACCGCCTCCTTGAGCCTAGCTCAGGCTCTATTAGCATCAACGGTGTCGAATATCAGTCCTCAGACCCAATTGCCTGGCGTCGCGGCATGGGTTATGTGGTGCAAAGCGTAGGCTTGATGCCTCACATGACGATTCGGCAAAATATCGAAATTCTTTCCCGCGCCATGGGGAGGGAACGTTCTGAAAGACGAAAACGAAGCCGCAAGCTGATGGATATGGTAGGCCTACCGCCAGATGGCTTTTCAGATCGTTACCCCGATGAACTTAGTGGTGGTCAACAACAGCGGGTTGGCATCGCCCGAGCTTTGATGGAAGACCCTCCTGTCCTACTCATGGACGAACCTTTCGGAGCCCTTGACCCCATCATCAGATCATCCATGCATGAGGAGTTGATCCAGCTCAATCGCCAGCTTCAAAAAACAATCCTAATGGTCACCCACGATATGTCCGAAGCCTTCAAGCTAGGGAACCTTATCGCCATCATGGATCAAGGCTCTATTGTGCAGCAAGGCACCCCCCGTCAGCTAATTGATCAGCCCGTAAATGAATTTGTCGCAAACTTTTGCAGGGGAGCTGCCCTTGATCTACCTTAAAGAGATCGCTACCACAGTTTTCTTGATATTCCTGTCTACAAACAGTGTTGCTGATACAAAAACTCTGCGGGTGGGTTCAAAAAACTTTAGCGAACAACTCATTTTAGGGGAAATTTTAGCCCAAATTATAGAAGATCGCTCAGCCTACACCGTCGAACGAAAGCTCAATATGGGCAGCACCTTTCTCGCCTTCGGTGCATTAGAAAACGGTGATATCGATTTTTATGTGGAGTATACCGGTACAGGCTTTGTCACCATTTTAAAACGCACCGACTTCGGTAACCCAGACGAGGTGTTTCAAGTGGTGCAAGATGAATTCGAACGCCGTTACCAGATGGTGTGGTCGCCACCACTGGGCTTCAACAATACCTATGGGATTGCAGTGAGAGAATCTGATGAATCACTCGCCCATGTAAAGACACTATCTGACTTAGCAAAGGAAAATGATTTTATATTCGGCTCGCCACACGAGTTTTTAGAACGAAAGGATGGCTTCATTGGCCTCACTGAAGCCTATAATATGTCCATACCTCCCGAACGCCGGGTTTCGATCAATCCTGGCTTGATGTATAAAGCCATTCAGATGGGTGAAGTGGATGTGATTACTGGCTTCACCACTGATGCCCGGATCGCAAAGTATAATCTTAGAATTTTGGAAGACGATCGGCAGTTTTTCCCTCCCTACTATGCATCGATCTTGGTCAAACGGGAGACCCTCAACCGACACCCGATTATCCAAGACTTATTCAATATACTCGCTGACCAAATCAGCGCTGAAGAGATGATGACCCTCAATGGTTTGGTGGACGAAAAGAAACTGGACCCTGCTGAAGTAGCTCGGCGCTTTCTCCTTGAAAAAGGCATAATCGATGACGGAAAGCTGGATCGCGACACAAATATCGAAGATTCGGAGCGACTGGGTTGGCCAGCCTACCTCTGGGCAAAACGCCCTTATATCACTGAGATTATCTTGGAACATATTTGGATTTCAGGGGTCGCCATCGGTTTGGCTAGCCTTCTTGCGGTTCCCATAGGGATCTTACTGACCAGGAAAGAGACTTGGAGCGGGCCGATATTTTCTGTGACCAATGTCATCCAAACGATTCCAAGCCTCGCACTCTTCGGTTTTTTACTCCCCATAATGGGGATCGGCTTGAAGCCTGCTATATTCGCGTTATTTTTATATTCTTTACTTCCCATTCTGCGAAACACCTATCTCGGAATAAGGGGAGTTGATCCTGTTCTGAAAGAGGTAGCTCGGGGGATTGGACTAACCAACCGCCACATTTTGACGATGATTGAAATACCTTTAGCCCTGCCCGTAATCATTGGTGGCATCCGCACTGCTGCTGTGATAGTGATTGGGACGGCGACCTTAGCGGATCTAATTGGCGCTGGTGGATTGGGAAATCCGATTTTTCGTGGAATACAAAGTGTTGATAACCGATTGATTATGTTGGGAGCTGTGCCCTCCGCGGCCCTAGCCTTGATGGTTGATCGAGGCTTGTTTTATCTGGAGCGTAGACTCACCCCTTCTCAAAAGTGACTGTGAGTTGTTGGTTTAAAGACGACAAACCTACCGTAAAGACAAGACAAAGGTGCTATTTCGATATCTCTCAAGCGAAGAGTTTCGACGTTGAGCTGACTTCGACTATGTTTTCATAAAATTTCCATCCAGCTGTTCAATCCATTTACAAAGCCAAGCATCGCTAGGAGCGAGAAATATATAGCCTAGACGTGGCACAGTAGATGCATCGGCTATGGCAGAAATCTCTATGTAACCAAACTGAAATTTGAGGATGAAAATGAAACTAACTGCTATTACAGCCCTATTTCTACTTACGCTAACTGCTTGTGGTGACGACAACGATCCAGTTGAAGCTACAACAAGCTCAGCACCACAGGAGTGCTTGAGTTTGGATAACCCGGCTAAAATTGAAATCCCTGCAGAGACTTGTCCTGCTGGTTATACCCTTTCAGGCACCAATTTTGACGGTCCTGCTGGACGACAGCTCATTGTTTGTCACCTAAACGGTGCTCCAGCAATTTGCTTAGACCAGTAAATGGAATAAGAAGGAGCGGCTCTAAGCTCCTTCTGCCCTCTGTCCAGCCTGCCGCGTTTGTTCATCCAAATTTGCTTTCAACCATCAATGATAAGACTTACTGTTTTAACATCAAATTCGAGGCTATATCCCACAACTTTTGTTGCCTCTTTAGCCTTAGGTAAAGATATCGGCTAATTCGTAAGCTTACGAGAAGCCATATGTTCCAGATAAGCCACTAACACCTCGATATCTTGATCACTCCAAGTGTTTTCAGCGACCCATCTCATTTTCATGTCCGACCACTCCCGCACCGAAGCGGGATTCTTGATAAACTTTCTTAGTGCCGCCGGCTTGAAATATTCCGTTGGATTCATCGGTAAATTCAAATCCGGACCCATGGTGGATGGGCCTTCGCCATTGAGGGTGTGACACTGCATACAACGCTTTTGATAGACCTGAAACCCTTGCATGATGGGGCTGCCTGCCTCTAGGCCATGAGCAGGGTTCAACTTGGCAAATGGCAAAGCGCTCCCTTTGATGAGTTCAAGGCCCTTGAGCTGATAAGGCCAAAACTCAGGGGGAATGTTCGACTTCTTTGGTTCCTTCCAAACGAGGTAATAGGGCCCTGCTGTTACCTTGTCCTTGTTATTTTTCTTCGGTAAAGGCGGCCAAGGATTGTCTGGGTCCTCAATGGCAAGATAGGCCTCAGAACGACTTGGATCCTGACTAAGCAGTAGCTTAGGATCGAGAAACCCTGAGTACCCATCGAGACAATGAAACTTAAGGCGATCCTGATCCTTGATTGCAAGAGACTTTAATAGCTCCCGAGCAGGCACCACCCGCACTGATAGCTCTTGGCCTGGATAGTTCAACAGAGGTAAGGACACGGTCTCTGCTTTAGGGTGCTGCCAAAGATCTTGATAGCTGTAGCCTTGCCCCCCACCTTCACTTTGGATCGAGAAGTCGGCGGCCTGTGCCACCCAGCTCATACTGATTAAAAGACAAAGAAAGCATATTCGCTTCAATTTGGTATCCTCACTTCAGCTCTTTTATGAAGTCTGCTGTTGCAGTTGTTCAGCAACAGTTGCGATAAGACTGCTCTACTTCAATTGGCTTCAAAGCAAAAAATGAATTCTGAATCTCCCGGCCGACAATATTCAAGTTATATTGAAAGGTATCGATAAATTCATGCAAGCCATTATTAACGATAAAGTCAATATCATTTGTCTGAAAACTTCTCAACAGCTTTTCAAGTTCCAACGCAGCCGGAGGCGTTTCTGGCATTTTTTGCTGGATCATGTTCATCGAATGCTGAGCCATCAAGGTGCAGCAATAAAGGGATCGAGGAAATTTAGGATCAAAGATCAAAAAGTCAGCGACGTCATGATGAAAGATTTTATGAAATCGCTTGCGATACATTTCAAAGGCACTGGCAGATTTCAGTAAAGCACTCCAAAATAGGCTATCATATGGAGTATTCACATCATCTAACTTTGGCAGAAGGATAAAGTACTTCACATCCAATATCCGAGCTGTTTTATCAGCTCTTTCTAGAAGTCGACCTAGCTTTCCAAAGTGCCACCCTTCACCGTGAGACATGGTTGTTTCCGCCAGCCCAACATAGAGATGGCTGGCATTTTTCACGCTGGAATAGAAATCATGGAGGCTTCGCACCGTCTTTTTTCGGCTGTGTTTTTCAACCATGAGATAAAACTGATTGAGATGCTCCCACATCTCCGAAGATATCGTATCTTGAATCGTCCGACCGTTTTCGCGGGCTGCGTGAAGACAGGATATGATGGAGTTAGGGTTTTCTTCATCAAAAGTTAGAAAGCGAATGACATTCTCTTCGCTCGCCACACCGTAACGCTTAAAAAAATCTTCGTCATCACCTGATGTGGTCACAAGGGGTTCCCACTGCTGTTGCGGGCTTTCCCCGGGATAATCGAGCATGAGGTGCAAGTTCACATGAAGAAACCGAGCAACATTTTCAGCACGCTCGACATAGCGATTCATCCAGTATATTGATTCCGCAACCCGGCTTAGCATTATCCTTGCCCTCCAAAGCTCTCAGAAAGTATCCAAGTATCCTTACTCCCCCCTCCTTGTGATGAATTCACCACCAGAGACCCCGGCTTTAATGCAACCCGGGTTAACCCACCTGGGATCACATGGATCGACTTTCCATAAAGAATATAAGGCCTCAAATCCACATGGCGGCCGCTAAAGCCCTGACCATCCAAGATGGGAGCCCGTGACAGCTGAATGGTAGGCTGGGCGATATAGGTCCTTGGATTTTTTTTGATCAATTCCTTGAAACGATCTTGCTCCGCTTTGGTCGACTTAGGACCGATAAGCATTCCATAACCACCAGACAAATTAACAGGCTTCACCACAAGCTGGTGAATGTTATCCAACACATGCTGACGTTGCTTCTCATCAGAGCATATATAGGTAGGCACGATCGGGATTATAGGATCTTCACCAAGGTAGTATTTAATAATTTGCGGAGTGTAAGCATAGATAGCTTTGTCATCAGCCACACCAGTGCCCACTGCATTGGCGAGGGCTACTTGGCCATTGCGATAGGCTTGCATCAGACCTGGAACACCCAACATGGAATCGGGACGAAACTCTTTTGGATCCAGAAAATCATCATCGACACGGCGATAAATAACATCCACGGGTTCAAAGCCAGTTGTGGTTCGCAGCACGACCTTACCACCTTGGATGGTCAAGTCTCGCCCTTCAACCAACTGAATTCCCATTTGCTGTGCAAGGAACGCATGCTCAAAATACGCTGAGTTAAAGACACCTGGAGATAGTAGAACCACTACTGGATCATCCCGATAGCTGCATAAGCTTTGCAGTGTTTCCAAAAGCTTTTCAGGATAATCATGGACAGGCAGAACGTTCATAGCTTTGAAAGCTTTGGGAAAGGTTTGTTTCAAAACCTCTCGATTTTCCAAAACATATGATACACCTGAGGGGCAGCGCAAATTATCTTCAAGAACAAAGAACTGCCCCTCCTGATTGCGGATAAGATCGGTGCCGGTGACGTGAATCCAAACTCCATTAGGTGGCTTCATCCCAACACTTTCCTTGCGATAGGACTCAGCACTTAAAATCACTTCCTTAGGGATCACACCATCTTTGAGGATCTTGCAGTCATTGTAGATATCATCGATAAATAGGTTGAGCGCGTGAATTCGCTGCATCAAGCCTTTTTCAAGTATCGACCATTCTTCATGCTGTATCACTCTGGGAATGATATCGAAGGGGAAAATTTTCTCCTTACCTTTGCGACTGCCATAAACATTAAACGTTATACCCGCTTGCAGAAGGTGCATCTCTGCCGCCTTCTGTCGCTTTTTTAAATCTCCGGTGGGTAAGGCATTGATTTGGTCGATGATCGGTTTGCTGCCAGGCCTCGGACTTCCATTTTCCTGGAAGAGTTCATCGTAGAACTGATCGAGTTGGTGGTTATCAAATCGCATGGCATTGGCCTCTGCTATAAATTTTTTCGATGATCCAGGGCCGACCTTAGCAGATCCGTTTTAAGATTGCCAAGGCCGAAACGTTTTAAGAATCCTCGGTTTGCTCTACTCGAACCTCAACTTTGAGGGTTTCGCCCCCACCACCTTTAAAAATCGTGCCGCCGGTGGGAGTTGCATCTAGGTAATTACGCCCACAGGCCACACGAATGTGGTCTTGGGCGGCAGTTGCCCCGTTGGTCGGATCGAAGCCCCGCCAGCCAGTGTAGGGTAGATAAACTTCAGCCCAAGCATGAGAGGCATCTGCCTGCTCCAATCGTTCCTCATAAGCGCCACCAGTGAAAATATAGCCAACACGATAGCGCGCAGGAATACTAAGCAAGCGGCAGAGACAGATAAATAGATTAGCAAAGTCCTGACAGACTCCCTTGCGACTGACAAAGACATCAAAGGGTGTGGTTAGATTGGTCGTCGAGCCACTGACATACTTAAAGTCTTTGAAGATCCTTCGATTCATATCATTGAGTGTTTCTAAAAGATTATAATCGTTGCGCTCGACAAAACTCATCGCAAAGTCCGTTAACTCGCGAAGCTGGGTTTCCGGCAGCTCTGGAGGCAGCAGGTAAGGCGACATCATTTGCCGTTGCCAGGGCACCACACCAGGGGTATTGATACGCGGCGCATCGAGGAGCTGAAGTCGTCGATGGAGCGCGCATAAATCTTGATTTTACTTTCACTAATAAACGATAGTTCATCGTATGGGCCGTCGAGGCGAAGGTGAATCGATTGATTACCAAAAACATCTTCGTATGAAAGCTGATCCCCCGGAACCGTAACCTCTAGCGTTGATTGAACGACTTCCTGAACTTCATCTTCTACAGGATGAAGGCGAATGATATGGGAACTTTGCTCGACAGCTTTTTTATAGCGGTAGTTTGTGATGTGCCGGATGCGATAGGAACGATACGTCAAAGGCTTACCATCAAGAGTTCGCGTGATTGATTTCACATTGATGATCTTTGGCATTCGAGTCGACGAGCTGGGATCCAGCGTCATCAAAGACTCCAGCGGCTCAGAGCTAACGCTGCTGTGATGAGGCGAATCCTGACCTGTCCCTTGATGGTTCTCTTGGTTTGGAGAATTGTCAGTGGTGATGTATTGAATGGCACCAAGTCTGACAACCACCAGTTGCCCTGGTGCGACTTCCTCCCAATCTCCCTGGGGAAAATTGGTAGAGCTTGCCATCACCAAGGTGCGATTGGTATCAGTGGGCCGATCGAGGAGGATGTGAACTTCTGTAGAATGATACTTCAGCTCGTCATGGGGTGGGCAAACCCTGGTGTAAAAAAGTTTATCCTCGAACACTTGGCCGTGGTAAAGCACCGTATGGCGCGTGTCTGAGATTGCAATGTTGATCGTACCAAACTCTTCAAGTTCTTGGAGCCAAGATCGGAGCGTTTCCCAAGGGGCATCACTCAGGGTTAGATATTGGTGTTGAGCCATTTTTCCCAAGATATAGCAAAAGATCAACTCGGAATCGGTATCCCCCATCGGCAGAAGAAACTGAGAGTTGTCTGCCATGACTTTTTCTTGAAGAGAGCCACGATCTAGCTCGCCGTTATGCATAAATAGCCAGTCGCGTCCTCCATAGGTTCTGCTAAACGGCTGGGTATTTTGATGGGTGTAACGCTTCGCACCACCACGAACCTTGCATAAAAATGTGGTCGAGCTAAAGTTATCCCAATTGCTCAAGGTACTCGCCAGGTCGGTAGCGTCTTTAGACGATGAGTCTTTGACAATGGATGCTGCTGGTCCATCGTGAGGATACCATGCAACCCCCCAACCGGATCGTTTTGCGTGAGGTACATCACGAAGGTTTTCCAAAAAAATAGACGGAGAGCTTAAACTGTCAAAACTCATCACCAGAAAATCACTCATGGTCCACCTTACATACTTGCTAAGAACGATGCATCAACCCGCCATGGGTCACGCTAAATTCTGCTTTCAAAAAATCCGTTTATGTTAATTTGGCCCCAATTCGTCCAATCTTGCAAGGTAGGTTCTCATGGGTATGATCGTCGCTCTGCAGCATACAACCTCTTATCAGTACGACAGGCTTATTAGTCTAGGGCCACAGGTCGTTCGACTAAAACCAGCGCCTCACTGCCGCACGCCGGTTCACTCATATTCGCTGAAGATAACACCCAACAAGCATTTTCTCAATTGGCAGCAAGATCCTTTTGGCAATTATTTAGCAAGGGCGGTTTTCCCTGAAAAGGTTAAGCAGCTACACGTAGAGGTTGGGCTCACCGCTGAAATCCGGGTATTTAATCCATTCGACTTCTTCCTTGAAGATTCTGCCAAGCACTTTCCCTTTTCCTATGATACAGCTCTAAAGGCTGAGTTAACCCCTTACTTAGAGATTAAGGAGGCTGGGCCCCTTCTCAAAAAGTTTGTCAACTCGATCAAAATTAATCGGGAGGCACCATCAATAGACTTCCTCATCGATATCAATCAACGGCTTGAAAAAGAGCTGAGCTATCTGATTCGTATGGAGCCTGGGGTACAGACCTGCGAACAAACTTTATCTTTAAAAAGTGGGTCTTGCCGAGACATGGCTTGGCTATTGTGTCAGGTCCTTCGACACCTGGGATTGGCGACCCGCTTCTGTTCCGGATATTTGATTCAACTGATAGCTGATGTCAAGAGCCTCGATGGCCCATCAGGCACCACCGAAGATTTTACAGATCTTCATGCCTGGACCGAGGTCTTTTTGCCAGGAGCTGGTTGGGTCGGTTTCGATCCGACTTCAGGATTACTCACAGGGGAGGGGCACCTGCCTCTATGCTGCACGCCGAACCCTAGTAGCGCAGCGCCTATAAGTGGAGCCTTAGATCCATGCGAAGCTACCATGGAACATCACATGAAGGTGACACGGATTCACGAAGACCCGCGCATCACGAAACCCTATTCAGAGCAGCAGTGGCGGGCCATCGACCAGCTTGGAAGGCAGATCGATCAGGACCTTATGAACCAAGATGTCAGACTTACCATGGGTGGCGAGCCGACTTTTGTTTCGATTGATGATCGAGAAAGCAGCGAATGGCAGCTCGAAGCTCTAGGTCCGCAGAAAAAAGCACTGAGCCAGACCCTATTCAAGCGCTTGCAAGGGATCTATGGCAAGCATGGCTTGGTTCATCATGGGCAGGGCAAGTGGTATCCTGGAGAGATTCTACCCCGCTGGTCCATGAACTGCTATTGGCGCAAAGACGGCCAAGCTATGTGGCAAGACGCAAGCCTCATGAGTGGCGAAGCTGCGGACAAGGCCCAAACACACAAAGATGCTCTACGGTTTGCTAGTCACTGGCCAAGCACTTGGCCGTGCCCTCAGAGGGGATTTTGCCTGCATATGAAGACACACCTTACTACCTTTGGAAGGAAGGCCAGCTTCCCATCGAAGGGGATATTCTAAAAGCCAGCCTCTACGAGGCGACGGAAAGGCGACGGCTGCAATCGCTTCTTTACAAAGGTCTGGATACACCAGCGGGATACGTTTTACCCATCAAGTACTCCTTCTCTAGGGAGCAGTGGATTACCAATCGTTGGCAATTTAGAACCGAACACTTGTTGCTCAATGCCGGTGACTCACCAATTGGCCTACGTCTACCAACTCAAAACCTACCATTTGTCAGCATTGATCAGATCGATGCCGACCCAACACCCACCCCTTTAGCTCCCTTGGAAGAGCTTGATTCGTGGGACAAACTTGCGAAGGCTGCCAAGAAACGCCGTGAGCAGTCACAAAAAGATTCCAAGTACTCCTATTTCGAATCTGATCCTGTAGGCAAAGTGAGAACAGCCCTTTGCCTGGAAGTTCGCGATGGTGTACTTTATGTTTTCCTTCCGCCTATAAGCTTAATCGAGCCTTTTTTGGATCAAATTTGCTCATTGGAATTGGTAGCTCAAGAAACATCCACTAGAATTTGCATCGAAGGCTATCCACCACCTCACGATCTTCGCATTGATTCCTTTAAAATCACCCCAGATCCGGGCGTCATTGAAGTGAATGTGCCACCTAGCAAAACCTGGGTTGAATTGAGCCAATTAACAAGCCATGTCTATGAGCAGGCCCGCCTTAGTCGGTTGACTGCTGAAAAATTCCTTATCGATGGCCAGAGGGTTGGTACGGGTGGTGGTAATCACATCGTCCTCGGAGGAGAAACTCCTGCGGACAGCCCTTTTCTTAGGCGGCCCGATCTGCTTCGAAGCCTTCTAACTTTTTGGCAAAACCACCCAAGCCTGTCATACCTTTTCTCATCGCTCTTTATCGGCCCCACAAGCCAGGCACCACGGATTGATGAAGCTCGCCACGATTCACTTTACGAACTAGAGTTAGCTTTCTCTAATATGCCACCAGCAAATGAGACCATGCCCTACTGGCTGATCGATCGCGTGTTCCGCAATATCTTAGTGGATATGACAGGCAACACCCATCGCACGGAATTCTGCATCGACAAACTCTTCACTCCTGATAGTGAAACGGGTCGGCTGGGATTAGTAGAGATGCGTGGCTTTGAGATGCCACCTCATCCTCAGATGAGCTTGGTCCAGGCTCTCTTCATACGAGCTTGTATCGCTAAGTTCTGGCAAAAGCCTTGTGTAGAAAAACTTGTCCGTTGGCATAACCAACTCCACGATCGTTTCATGCTGCCTTACTATGTGTGGAGTGATTTTGAGGATGTCGTCGCCCAAATCAACCGTGACGGCTATCCCATTCAGCTCGATTGGTTCCGCGCTCACTTCGAGTTCCGATTTCCGATCATTGGACAAATAAACGTGCAAGGCATTCACATTGAGTTCCGTGTTGCGCTGGAGCCATGGCATGTGTTGGGGGAAGAGTCATATCAAGGCACCGTTAGCCGCGCCGTTGACTCATCAGTACAGCGATTGCAGGTTATGGTATCAGGAGATATGAGGCCTCATCACGTTTTAAGCTGTAATCGAAAAGAAGTTCCTTTGCAGCGTTGTAATGAGGAGGGAACGTACGTTGCCGGCGTCCGCTATAAAGCATGGAGGCCGCCGCATGGCTTACACCCCACAGTACCCGTACACACGCCCTTAGTTTTCGATCTCGTGGATTCTCGCTGTCAGCAGTCTTTGGGTTCCTGCACCATCCATGCAGCCCACCCTGGAGGTCGCAACTATGATACCTTGCCGGTCAATGAGAACGAGGCGGAAGGTCGGCGTCTAGCACGGTTTCAAGCTATGGGACAGCATGTGGGCGAGATTTTCGTTGAACCGAAGATCTCAAGGCCAGAGTTTCCTTGCACTCTTGATTTGCGATTTTCATAGATTCAAATTGAGGCCAACGGGGCCCTTTACTGAGGCCCGTCACACAGAGTTTTTTAAAAAATTTATTCGAGAGAGTAAGGTTCACAGAAACGAGATTCGTTACACCCAGAAAGAATTCCCCAAGAAAAATTCGACTGTTCCCATGGTATGCTTCATGCACAAATCCCGTAGAGCATAAGCCACATCACATGAGCTTAATAACTTGAACTGAACAGACATAGTACACTGACTGGGAGGACTACAGCATGGCACAATTGGGAGCCTATCCATTTGCTAAACGAGCGTTTGAAGCTAGCATTCAATTTCTTTCTGCGAGTAAGAATCGCACGATCTCTTTGGGTCGCTACTTAATTGCTCTACCAAGATTCATGAAAATTTCAGCTGGCACCATCAGCTTTGCAACCTTTGTTGCTGCTGCGGTTGCAACATCGATTTTTCTTGCACCTGACTTGAAGGATATCGAGCGGTCCACGAACCTCGACCAGCAGTTCACAGCCCTTAAGGCTAAGGACAACAGCGTCAACTAGAGATGATCGAGCTGTTTCGATGCATATTGGGGGAGTCCTAAAAACTCCTCCCAGTATCCCATCCGGCAATCTTGTAATCCTGAAGCCTCGCAACCCTATCTTAAGCTAAATCTAAATTATACCGATGAACTCCTCGCAACCATCCCCATAGAGGACCAAATTTTGGCTGCTTCCGCTAAAGAAGTCTGGCGAAAAAAGACCGTTGAAGAGGTGAAACTTGAGACCAAGTCACTTCTTGATACCATTGTGGCCAATGAAGGCCTCGATGCAAAGCTTGACTTTATTATGAATGAAATTAAAGAGTTAGATCTTGCTCTCGACCCCATGAGTTTTCTCAAACGCTTTATCCTCATCATTTCCGCCTTGTTCCACCATATGCGATTTGGGGGTCTGAACCGCAAACAGATTGTAGACCTCACCGACATGGCCTATGCGATTCTTCGGGTGAGCGGTATCAAGCCAGGCAAATCTCAGGTTAGCTTTCTTTATGGGGAGCTTCACCTTGTTCTATCAGAGATTCACTTATCGAATGGTGAATTTCTGGAAGCTTTGTGGGAACAGCAAATAAGCGCCAACCTTTCCAATGATACCCCAGAGATGATTGCTACCAGAGAGCTAGGAATGGGCATTTATTCCCTTCGCCTCGGTCACTCACACCTCGCAAATGCATACTTCGATAAAGCTGAGTCTGACTCGGAAAGCCAACAAACAATCATGAAGAGTCAGCTGAACCGAGTTCGTTCTCTGCGATTGGCTAGCCGACGCGATGCAGCCCTGAAGCTTTGCGATCAATACATGGCTCAGCTTGATGACAACTCTCCCTATCGCACGGAACTTATTTGGGAAAAGACCTGCCTTGAGATGATTGCCTCTGAGAACCCACTAGGGCTTACGAAACTTTGCAAGAGAGGGCAGCCTCATTACCACACCAGCTATCTCCTAGAGTGCTTTCTGTGGTTGAGATGCTTACCAAGCACTCAGTGGTTTAATAAACTCCCGAAATTGAGCTCTCTTGCCCAGTATAAAGAGGTGAGGCTAAAGCACTACCCCATCCTTTATGCGGTTTGCCAAGCAGTGGAGGCAGCATATGATAAGGAAATACCGATCAGCAGCAGGCTGGGAACCCTGAAGAAAGTTCTTCCTAAACTTCGCTCCATTCGAAATATCGATAAGGAGCTACTGGCCTGGCTTGCCGTGACCCGCTGGCTTCACCGAAATCGATATAAAGATCTCGCAGCATTAACCTTTCATGAGTACCTTTCCCTCAGCAACCGCCTGTCTCTGAATCAAAGCCAAGATGCCCTTGGGGTGGCTAGCGACCTTACAAAAATCGACTGGGTCCAGAAACTATAGAGGCGCACTCCCACTCATAGCTCTCTAATTTAACTAATCTATCGAATCGGATTAAAGTTTTGACATAAAATATCCGATACCTAATGCGGACCAAAACACACTGAGTTAGAGGTAGAGATGTTACGACAAATAAGTTTGCTCTTCCTACTACTAATCACGTCCTGTGATAATGGTAGTGGCAGTCTCCAGGGAGACGGCGATAGAAATCAAGCCATTAATGCTACAGCAGCCACCTCTAACAAGGCCGATAGGCCATCTGAGCAAGGTGCTGGCCTCCCCGGATATTCAATATTCTGCTCCATCAATGACATGCGTGACACCGAGGTTGATGTCGGTTGCCACTTAACCGACGGTGCTGATAAACGAGCCGCAACTCCAGAGAACGCTTGGGCCTTCTATGAAGTTCAAGTCGCTCCAGAGTTCAGTACGGTATCAGTGAGCAAGAAACTTCCCGAGAACCGTCGTTACTGGGACATCTTATTTACTTATAGCGGCGCAGAAGACGCAAACACCATTCGCCAGGCCATCAACAACTCAACCTTTGTCTACGAATACGTGAACGAAGTGAGTGAGCTAGATGCCCTAGTCACCACCGCCTTTGTAGAAGAGATTCCTCTTCCTACTCAGGATTGCTCCACTGGGGAAACCTTGGATGGGATCTGCTACTTCAAGACCAGCACATCATGTGCCTATACTTGTGGTCAAGTTAACTCAACACCCCATATCAATACCTTGAACGTCATTGGCAGTATGCAGCCTAGTAATATCAACACCTGTGGTATGCTATATCGTAAGATCAACGGTGATAACACTTTACAGGTAGAGACCGTGGACACTGGCTTTGGTCTTGGCTGTTATAAGTGGGGTAGCAAGATCTATTGGGATCAAACCCCGACTAATACCACTTGGTTTCCACCGCTCGGCGGCGACCTTCTCTGTGCCTGCGACACCCAAACCCTATAGAATCGAACTGCCCAAGGTGGCTTTTTAGCGAAAAGTCACCTAAAATGTAACTTGGGCAATAGAGATTCTGAGGGCATCATGGATTATCGCACGTTGAGTCTTATTATTCCTTCGATTCTTTGGTGTGCTTGCCAAACCAATCCACTCCAAAAAGCTTGGATTCCACAGAGCCCAGTTGTCTCAAGCAAGCACTATGAATGCCTGGAGTTCATTCAACCCTATACTAAAGGCCAGGTGCTGGCCTTTTCATACGAGAGCCATCAATTGGGTGTGCGTTACCACTATGCAATCAAGGCAACTTCGAATACTGACTCAACTTCACCGAAATTTTTGCTCCAAGACGAATTCGGTAATACCTTTACAATAAGACCCCAAGAGACAGATAGCTGCAATAGGAATAGCTATCAGTACTGCCTCAGCTATCGCCTGCCAGTCGATGATCGACCGATTCGAAGAATACGGGTTTTATGGCAGGATGAGGCTCTTCAATTTATAGATCAAGATTTCCCAGCCAGAGATCTAAAGGTCGAGGTCTCTCCACTATTATCTGACAGAGATGTCGTTGCTGATGACATAATTCAAAGGTTTGCAAAGCTGGAAGAAGATAGCAGGAACAACTTGGTTACAGCAAACATCAAGCGGCAGGCTGAAATCCATAAGGAAGTCTGCGGGTACTAAGCGTAGACCTTCGAAAACATTCCTTCAGAATACTTACTTCCTCCACTACCTAGCTCTTAGTTTCAGAGAATATAATAATTACGCACCACAGAGACATTTGGAGGACATCAGAGTGACCCTTCGTAGCTTATACTCAAGCCTATTCTTTCTTTCCGCTTTACTATCTTCAAGCCTACTTGCCAAATCAGTTAGTATGGTGACCCTGGAATGGGAACCTTTCTACGGACCCAAACTGAAAAACAAAGGGGTTATTACAGAGATCGTTCAAGAGGCATTTGAAAGAGCAGGTCATCAAGCATCCATTCAATTTCTGCCTTGGAAACGAGCCCTGGCC
The DNA here is from genome assembly GCF_900177345.1 of Pseudobacteriovorax antillogorgiicola. Classification (NCBI taxonomy): domain Bacteria; kingdom Pseudomonadati; phylum Bdellovibrionota; class Oligoflexia; order Oligoflexales; family Pseudobacteriovoracaceae; genus Pseudobacteriovorax; species Pseudobacteriovorax antillogorgiicola. Next base: position 20,660 of record NZ_FWZT01000008.1, on the reverse strand, counting down.
ATGGGTGAGAAAGGGGAAGCCGACGTTGTCATGGGTGCGTACTACTCTAAGGAGCGAGCTGACAAGTTCCACATTAGCTCTCCCCTCTACGATATCAATATTCGAATCATCGGACAGAAAAAAACAGGGATTACACGGTACAATAGCCTAAAAGAACTCAAGAAGTATAAAATTGGAATATCAAGAGGGTTTGCTAATGGCGATGAATTCGACGCAGCGACTTACCTCCAGAAGCAGGTGGCTAAGTCACCGGAATTGAATATTAAAAAGTTAATCAACGGTCGTCTTGACTTTGTTGTTATGGCTGAAGGTATTTTTAGCTACGAACTAGCAAGATACGAAGCGAGTCACCCAGTAAAGGGAGAATTTGTCTTCCTTGATCCCATTCTTTCCGCCAACAAGCTCTATATTCTGGCGAGCAAGAAATTAACCAATAGCAAGAAACTCATTGATGCCTTCAACTTAGGGCTGAAAAAAATTATGGACGATGGCACATACCGAAAAATTTTGATCTCACATGGGTTTTCACATCAGGCTTGAGTTCAAGTCTAAAGTCCAACTATACCCAGGAGACCGTTTCATCTTCCTGGTTTTCAAAACACCTTAATCCAATTTAGCTAAGGACTGTTGACCTTTCTCAAGGAAGTTCGTAAGGTTTGTCAAAACCCATCGTATCGAGGTGACAGATGAAACTTACGCTATTTTCGATTCTACTGGGGCTTGCGACAATCACATGGTCGAAGCCAAAGCCATGTAGTAAGCCCAACCATCAAGCATTTAACTTCTGGCTGGGAACTTGGGATGTCCGCACTGCGAATGGCAAAGAAGCCGGTCTGAATGAGATCACTCGAGTGAACGAGTGTTTGATTCTTGAGTCCTGGACAGGGAAAAAAGGCCTTAAAGGCTCTAGTATGAATTACTACGACCCCCAATTGCAGCAGTGGGTTCAGCACTGGGTCAGTGCTGATGGTACTATCATCCACTTAAAGGGCGAAGCGAAGGAGCAAGGCATAGCCATGGAAGGCACCATATATTATGCCAAAACCAAAAAGACCTTCCCATTTCGCGGTGAGTGGCAACAACTCAAAGACAAGCGAGTCCGACAATATTTTAGCCAGCAAGACCCGAAAACCATGAAATGGGTGACTTGGTTTGAAGGGTTCTATAAGAAACGTGCTGGCAAGACCCCATGAAATTTATAGTTCCATAGATATTTTTTGAGCGACATCTCTTTGGTTCTGCAAAATCTCCGCTATGGATCCTGCGAACAGCTCCATATCAAAGGGTTTCTGAAAGTGAGTGTTGATACCAAGTTTCGTCGCAAAGGAATCAAACCCTTTCGGGTAGGCTCCTGTGATCACAATAATGGGAATGTCAGGAGCCTCCTTGCTAACCATTTCAATCAGCTGGAAGCCATTCAAGCCTTTCACCATGATATCTGTGATGAGCATATCAAATTTTTGATTTTTGAAAATCCGAATAGCGTCAAAACCATTGCAAACATCGATGACTGCCACACCGATTGGTTCCAATGCATCTTTGAGAATATTTTTAAGATCAGGGTCATCCTCCATCAACAGGATTTTTGGAATCTTTAATTGCGATTGTTCAATGACCTGATTCACCAACCGCGAGATATCAGCCAAGTCTTGCTCTTTAGAAAAGAATTCATCACAGCCCCAGGTGCGATAGCGCGTGAGATCTTCTGGTAAGTCACAATCGAAAATCCCCACAATGGGAATGTGACTCAGACGATTATTGTCCCTTAGATTCTGAACGAACTGCTTGCCGCTTTCCTCTTCCAACGACTTGATATCCACCAGCACAGCATCGGGAACGAATGTTCTCATGATATGAAAAGACTCCTGAAAGCCATAGGCCTTTGCTACTTTCATACCTTGTTTGCTGAATGACTGAGCAATAAATTCGTCATTGCAATGATGGTCTTTAACACAGAGAATCTTTTTCAAGGCATGCCTCCTTTCCTCTAGGTTTCGGCTCTGATTGAAATTCTTCCAAGGAAAATTTCTTAAATAAATTCAGCCTTTTTCGTAATACTGCCGGCTCCTAGACTAGAGGCTTTGGCCTAAATTCATCAGTTTTCAAGCTCAATTTTTCCCCTTATTTACAATAACTTATACTTCCCAGCCGGAGCTTTCGAAAAAGTGGCCTACCGATTTTCGCCTTTTTGTTATATAAGAATCGTCTGAAACATATGGGAAGACTGGAATCCATGGAAATCAACGTACGTTTTTTAGACAATCTCCGCCTCGAAGCAAGTTTTGATGACTTCACCATCACAACCGATCAGCCAATCCGCTACAAGGGTGACGGCACGGCACCTAGTCCGTTTGACTATTTTTTAGCCTCGTCTGCACTTTGCGCTGCCTACTTTGTGAAGGTCTACTGTAAGGCGCGAGACATCCCAACTGATGACATTCGAATCTCGCAAAATAATACGATCGACCCTGAAAATCGCTACAACCAGATATTCAGTATTAAGGTAGAGCTTCCTGCTGACCTTCCCGAGAAACACCGCGAGGGTATTCTCAAAGCGATGGATCGCTGTACGGTAAAAAAGGTGATTCAAACTGGCCCCGATTTTCAAATTGAATCGGTGGATACTCTGGGTCAAGATGCGGGTCTTCTGTATTCCCACGGTGAATCGTCGAACTCCAAAACCATGATTCTTGGCAAAGATGCTCCCTTAGAAGAAACCATCCAAGCCATGACCAATGCCCTGGCTCAGCTGGGCATCAAAATTGAGATTGCTTCGTGGCGTAATATCGTCCCCCATGTCTGGTCGGTTCATATCCGCGACGCAACATCGCCGCTTTGCTTCACCAACGGCAAGGGCTCCACTAAGGAAAGTGCCTTGGCATCGGCACTAGGTGAGTACCTTGAGCGTATTAGCTGTAATTACTTCTACAACGACTTTTACCTAGGTGAAGACATTGCCTCCCGATCCTTCGTCCACTACCCTAATGAGAAGTGGTTTGACTCTGAGCCCGATGCTCCTATTCCCGATGGCCTCATGGATGACACCATGCTGTCAATATATAACCCCGAAGGTGAACTCTTAGCTGGCCACCTTCTCGATACCAATTCAGGGCTTATTGAGCGAGGAATCTGTGCCCAGCCGTTTATCAGGCAATCGGACCAAGAAACAGTATATGTGCCGGTTGGCTTGGTTGGTAACCTTTACGTTAGCAATGGTATGAGTGCCGGCAACAGTCTCCACGAAGCTCGTGTTCAATGCTTATCAGAGATTTTCGAGCGAGCCGTAAAAAAACAAATCTTAGAAGACGAACTTGCGCTCCCCGATGTTCCAGCATCCGTTTTAGCCAGATACCCTTCAATTGAGGCAGGAATTAAGTCATTAGAGGAACGCGGATTTCCGTTACTGGTGAAGGATGCATCCCTAGGGGGTCGTTTCCCAGTGATGTGTGTCACCCTCATGAATCCTAAGACGGGCGGTGTCTATGCTTCTTTCGGAGCTCATCCAAAATTTGAAGTAGCTTTAGAGCGTAGTTTAACGGAGCTCTTGCAAGGCAGGAGCTTTGAGGGTCTCAACGACATGCCTGCACCGACATTCAACAGCCTTGCGGTGACAGAACCCAATAACTTCGTTGAACACTTTGTTGATTCTACCGGTGTGGTTTCTTGGAAGTTTTTCAGCAGCAAAAGCGATTATGATTTCTCTGATTGGAACATCGAGGGTAATACCAAAGAAGAGCATGATTATCTGCTCGATATCCTTAAATCTATGGAAAAAGAAGTCTATATTGCAGACTACCAAGATCTCGGTGCCCATGCCTGCCGCATTCTAGTCCCTGGCTATTCAGAAATCTATCCCGTTGAGGACTTGATCTGGGACAATACCAACAAGGCTCTTTATTTTCGCTCTGATATCTTAAATATCCATGAGCAAGACGACGAGGATCTTGAGGATCTGCTCGAACGATTCGAAGAAAGTGAACAAGATAACTACACTCTCATTTCGGAGTTAATTGGAATAGCTTTTGATGAAAACAGTGTGTGGGGCCAGCTTAATATTGGTGAGTTGAAAATCATGATCCATCTTGCCTTACAAAACCTTGATCAAGCCAAGGAGTTAGTGGAAGAGCTACTGACATTTAATGAACTCCACCAAAGCCGCCGCTTATACTATCAGGCAATCCAAACTGTTCTAGCCATTAGCCTCGATGAGAGCATCGAGCTGGACAACTACACAGAAAACCTCAAGCGGATGTTTGGCAAAGAGGAAATGGATCAGGTAATTGCGGTTATTCAAGGACAGATGCGCTTTCACGGGTTAACGCCTACTGATGATAGGTTGTCGGGCTTGGACAAGCATCAGCGACTCATCGAGTCCTATGAAAAGCTTCATAAAGCTCGCCAGGAACGAATGTAGTAGGGTCTCAAAAACTAAGAAGAGAGGCTGCAAAAACAGTCTCTCATTTAGGGCCCAAAATGAATGCCAATACTCCCTACCCCGCTGCCACTACCTGTAGGCAGAATCATGTGACAAGCCTCAAAATTCTTCTCAGACGATTATCAGTTAAGTATTAACGTCCTTAAGTCACACTAACGAGCTAGCTAGATTGGAAGAATTAGCCCTTATATATGGTTATATATTCAACAGCTTAGAATAAAAATATGAGATCATGGTAAAGATTCCGATAGCACATTTATGTGATCCAAAATAGTAATATCACTCTTGGAGACTTTCATGAAAGTGTCACGACCTATGGCAATCATCATTCTAACCCTGTCTTGCTCACCTGCAGATAACTTTCTAGATAGCACTGAGAAGAGCACGACTATCTCCCTAGATAAGCCTGGTTCACAAGTAGAGGCCAATGAAGATCTTTCCCCTCACGATCCAGACTCATTCACCACTGCCGTCAACGAGCCAGTAATGGTTGGTGGAGCCTTCCTGTCCTGCTCAGTAGACACAAACTTAAGCGATGAGGCCAACTTAGGATTCGGTTGCGCTGTATTCGAAGATCAAAGCCTCACTGCAAAGTCTGCCTTCGTTGATCAGATCTATATAGAGCGCGCGAGTTTAGTGGAAAACGGAGCGTCTACCGTAGAAGTTTCTATGACCCGTATCGAGACCGGGGATTGGCATTGGAACGGCAAGGCTCCTCGACAATTTATCAGCAATCAAAAACTTTCGATCAGTTTACTCGTTCGCAACAGCTCGAATCCGATGAACTCAGAAGCCATTGTCGTTCCCATCAATTCCGTGATGCCGCTTTCCGTTGCCCTTGAAAGTTCAGATCTAGGATCCCGTGACTTCTATCTTCAGCATGCAGACTCAGGACTCTGCCTTTCAGGCCCAAGCCGGTGGAGTTACGATTTAAATACAGACGCGGCTATTGTCACGAGCCTGGGGTTCTCGGAATGTTCAAGTGCACAACCAGTACGCTTTCAAGCTTATGACTCTGGTTACCGCATTACGACTCCTAATCCCAATGCGACCCAATGCTTTTTCCAAGAGTTCTGCGAACTGTCTTGCATTGATCTTGTTGATTATGCAAACTCTGATCAAGTTGCATTTTACGGCTGCACCTACACGGCCGAAGCACAAAGCTTCTCGCTCGAACACTACTCCCAAAGTCGTGATAGAGCTGCATCGTTTCTTATCCGTGGTCTAGGCGAGGATCGCTACATCGCTGGGGATAGTAACCAAGGAACGACTCACTCACGTGGCAGCCAGACAGAGGCTCTTAAGCTGCAACTCCTAATTGTAGAGTAGGATCGATTGACGGCCTCCCGCCACTAAATCGCTTGCGCGTTTCTAGTGGGGGATTCCTGTAGCACTTCAGCCACAGCGATTCCCGCCCGAATCGGGAGCTGTTCAGCACAAGGCAACCAGCTCCTTAGACATACAGGCTTCACAGGCGTTAGCCCTATCATCGAGGCTCTTTCTGAAGTATTGAGTAGTGACGAGTGAAATGGGAAGCATCGATATAGCGCGATGGCCTTCTAACCCCAAGCTAAATCGCTACGCCCTCATAAGATCTGGCCATCAGGGTGCGATGCTGCAATATTCACCAAAACAGTCTATCATATCATAATTATAACTATAAGGAAGGATTCCAAAATTGAAATTAGTTAATTATATCATTACATTAATATGCTTTTTGATAATTGCATCCTGTGGGCAAGACAAGAAAGAATCCGAAATAGATAAGCGACAAAAGCTGCCTAAAGACCCCTCTCAGCTTGTTGACGATGAGGAAAGAAGATTTGGGGAAGACATCTACTTCAACTGTAATACCGACGGTGAAAACTGCCGTCTTGATGATCAGAAAAAAGTTGTTGAACAAAAAGTGGGTGACGCTCGAACAGCTTACACTGTAAATTATGACTTTACTTGCGAGCCTGGCAACTACGCATCACCATTCTACCTGACAGCATTCGATGAAGCTGATCCCGAAAACCCACAGCAAAGCTACTACCCGCTAGTTTTCAAGTCATCTGCAAGGGGTCTCATCATTGACGGACCTGGAAACTTAACTATTCAAAGTCTCAATAGTAAAAAAGGAAGTGATGAGACCTTCTATCCCGGTTGCCAACTAAAAATTGAAGTAGTCTCTGCTGAGGCGACTAAGTAAACTTTAAAACCACTGATTGAAGCTCTCAATCGATGGCATTGGTGGGTGCTGTAGCTCAACAACCACCATTATCGAGCCTCTTTCCGAGATCTTCCCAGGATTCGGAAAAAGGCTCTACCACTCCACGTAAGGTGGATTGGACCTACGGCTAGCGTGCCACCACGCCCACAACAAGATCACAAGCTTGTTCGTTGCCTTCACAAGTTGTTTCTACGGCAAAGCAACCCCTGCTGCTGTTCTGAAGCTTAGAAGTGATCTTTAGCTTCTCATTTCCTTCAGGAGCGCTAAGCGAAGCGTCGAAGATGAACTCAAGGCTCAAGTCTTCCTGGGTAGTCAAGCTGCTATCAAAGGAGAACGTTCCTTTGGTTTTCTCGAAAACTCCGTTGCCACTGCCTGTTAACGTATAGCTTGGGAGTTTCCCACCCTTGATTTCAAGTTTTAGCGCAGAATCGACCTTAACTTCGCTACCTTCAGCATCCGTAGCAAGCATCTCCACTCCAGCACCGAAACCAAGCTTCGGATCATCACCGTTCTCTGCGAACACCTCGATATCAGTCTTGATCTTCTGATCAACAAGGCTGGCTTCATCGTTTAGCTCTAGCTCGCTGATATTCATATCTCCCGAGAACTTTAGAAATGCTTGAGTATCATTTGCTCCGCCACTTACGATGACATCACCGGAAACATTCCCACTTGTTCCCTCTTCATCGCTATCTTCGGAATCAAGGGCTTCAATATCGGCTCTGATCCTAAATACTTCGTTTTCTTTGGGTGTTTCAACGTAAAGATTCATCGGATTATCTTTACCACTAATAGCATTATCGACTTCTGTGACAAGCTCGCCGACAGCAGAATTGCCCTCATCTAAAAAGGTATCGATGCCGTCAAACAGTTGGTCACACGCTATAGCTGGGGCGACAGCGCCACCTTTTCCACCACCTTCCTTTGCTGATGCTGACTTCACGAAGTTTGCAATGACTCCGCCAGCCGTTTTCTTCTGAGGTACAAGCTTCTTTGCATCCATGCTATCAAATGCTTTAGAAACATCTTTAGGACTTGTAGCTGTGTTTTTAAAGTCACTAGGGATCACGTTCATTTTGGCATCAGCCATTAGCTTTTCCGTGCTCCGGAGAGTGAGGCCTTGACCTTCTTTACCAGGGCCATCTGAGTTTTTCTTATCATCATCATTGTTACAGGCTGTTACTGAAAGTGCAAAAGCAAGTGGTAGTACGTATTTCATCATTGTTTCCTATTTGATTATTCCCTTTAGAGGCTGGCCTCTACTCATGATTCACATATAAGACAAGACAACTTTGAAATATTGCTCAACTTTTTTTGGACTGAGAATTAAGGTTCGCAGAGCTTCTCAAAAAACAGGTGTATAGGGTCTTTAGGGGATTGTTGTCCGATAGCGGATATGCAGCAATTGCGGAGGGGAGACTTTTTAGAAAGTTCAACTCCTACTGTAAACCTAGCATCGGCTGCTGCTTTAGAAAGAGCTGAAAACGTCACGGGCGTCATTTCCGCATTGATGTCCGATAGGTCAGCGGCTTAGGGTGTGATTTTTAGCAATTGAATACCAGTGCTTAGTCATTGATAATGTCTCTCAATTGAGGACACCCTCTCTTAGTTTCGAGAAGGCTTTTTGGTGGTCAAATAACATTCCCCAAGTGCATTGAACGCTAGTCACCTGCTATTGGCTGGTTTGTCTCTTTGTCGGTGTTAGAACGTCAATGTCAGGAATGCTTAATATGGTATCAGCTCGCAAGCCATCAAAAATTGCAGCCTTTGTCCCGTCTTTTTTTGTCATAACTACGCCATATTCAGTTGTCTTCACTGAAGTGACTTGGCCTTGCGGATCGGACCCATTTTCGAATAGATCCCGATTCAAAACATTTATAAATTGGCACCCTTCACTACAGTTTTCTGATCCATAGAACAACGCGAGTATAGATTCGTTATCGATAATAAATTGTAGGTCTGCAATTGTCCGGTCGTCTTCAATAGAACCGTAACGCCAACTTCCCCAAAAATCTAAATTCGTGCCATCGTAACCCCAAAACCCGCTTGATCGCAGGGAAGCGAGGTTAGAATTTTGGGCTATAAAGGGAGGAATTGACATAGAATTTGTAGTACGGCATGTGGAATAAGAACTGCTGCAAGTGGGATCTCCGCCACCGTATTGAGAACCCCAGACAACCCTTTCACCACCACTTCTCACACCTAGAAAGGCGGAGCTACTGGCTGCCACACTCACAATGTCTGTTAGATCTTTCGCCCCTCCCATAGGGTTGCTCGTATCTAAAGGTACACCCATGTTCCCCCAAGACGTCACCTGACACCCTGAATCACAATTTCCATTAGACGATAAAAGAGCTGTAAAGCCACCGAAGGTTGGAATCACATCAACCACATTTTCTAAAGTCAGATGAGGAAGGTACTCCCGCGACGAGTTGCTTATGGGATCCCCACCGCTGCTCGTAGGACCGATGCTTACTATCTTATTATCTGTTGTGATACCCACAAGGTCATAGTTATTTTTTACAAACCTAGCGACTGTAGTACCTTTTAGGGCCACTGGATCAATTTTTTCAAACCCTGACCCAACATCTCTAAAGTAGATGATGGTACCGTCCTTATATACTAGAAAGATCTGATTCCCACTGACAAAGGCTTGAGTGATATTAGTAACTCCAATATCATTATCGGGGTCGCCATCATTTAAGTAGCTATCTATTTGATTCTGAATCGGCTCTTCCACAATTAAAGAACAGCCAACCGTACAGTCTGCTTGCCCTTCTTGTCGCTGCAGCAAGAGATAGCCATAATTCGCTTGGTATACGGAATCAATATTAGTATGGGTAACAACCGCACCGGTATCATGTTCAATCACTGTTGCGATATCATTAGTATCGTATATCAGCAGATTAGAAGTAAACAGCACCTCGTCCACTTCACTCCCGTTAATTTCGGGCAAAAAATAGCTATGATACTTCGAAAAATTAAGATAGAATTTTTCTCCTTGTGTGAGTGCGTATCTACGCGTACCACCTCCGCTGAAGAAAAATTGCTCTACAGGCTTAGATAGATCGAGGTATTGAGGATCGAGACCATCGCTAGCTTCCCCAATGGGATAGACATTCAGGTCGTTGCTAACGAAAATCGCTCCGTTTTCCTCTTCAGAAATAAAGATGTCCCGAAGTCCAGATTCGTTGCCAGAAAATTTCGCAAAGGCTATGGATAGTAGTTTTTTTTCGTAGGTATTGGAATCATCTGGAACTACAAGACGTTGTTTGCCATTAGACAATCTTAAAACCACAAAATCATTGGCTGCTTCCATAGAAACAACATCAGAAATAGGCCCTCCCTCGTCTAGGGGGGACATAGCATCTCCTGTATAGAAAATTTCCCCTCCCTCTGTTAGAGCTATGTAACGTTCATCAAAGGCTGCAATATCGATTATCTTGTTATTTCCGACGATAGATAGGATATCTCGTTCATTACTGTCCACGTACCCCCAGAAGAATAGTTTCCCTTGATCACTCCGCGCTAGTGAGGACTCGGATAATGAAACCACTTCTGTAATATTTACGACCTGAGCAGATTGAGAGGTAAAGCTATAGTATTCAGGAGCATCATCGTAGGCAAAGTAATCGGTACTCCCCCAAGCGACGATCGACCCATCAGTTTTTATAACTTGGCCGTGATATTCACCGAAGTTTACTTCTGCAATATTATCGAGAGCCCCGGTGATTGCGGAACTATCTCCTTGGTCATTATTCCCCCAGATAGCCCCCGTTAAATCTTCTCTTACGCCTACTATCCCGCCCTTATACCCAAAAACGACCTTCACAAAACCGGTGGCGTCCTCTGCAGCAAGTGCATGGCTAGTATTCGGAAAATAAGTGATAGAATTATCAGTGTTTCGAACCACGGTGACATTGGAATAACTACTAGCAAAAATTGTGGCTGCATTTGAAATTGTGGCTGCAGGCTGACTACCGCCTATGGAAAGTAATTGGCAGCCCCCAGAGCAATCATCCTCAGGGCTAGAGCCTACGAGAATCGAAAATCCGTCGTTCTTAGCTTCCAATTGCACAACATTTTGCTGTGAATGCAAACTGCTTAATATGGAATCTTCAAAATCACCAAATGCAATTATACGTCCATCCCTAAGAAGAACTGCAATTCCTTGAGTAGAACCTGCAATTTTCTTTACAGGAACCGTGTTTGTATTGAGCTGATTTCGAACAGCATCGTAATTCTTCATATTATCCGAACGACCAAAAGCGACCAGATTGTTGTTGGTTCGGAGTGCGATCCGACTGTCTCCGAAACTATCTATAGAAATGATCCCATCGAGGCACTCTTCGCCAAAAGCGATTCCATTTTCGGAACACACCTTTTGATCCTCAGTTTCGCCAGAGCCTTCCCCATTCTTAGGGGCTTCGACTCCATGATCAGTGTTATTTACGGAAGGATCGGCTGATGTCTGATCTGGGGATTGAGACTCATCGTAAGGCCCTCCAAAACAGCCCCAAGTTAAAAATGTAAAGATGGCAAGAGTGCGAAAGATCATGTTAAAATCCCCAATTGTTCCCAGCGTAACGGGGTTGATCGGTATCTAAAACCACTCCATAGAGACAAATGGGAAATAACCGCTAGCCTAGCAAAAACAGGTGCATTTTTTTGAGATAGTGAGCATTAATTCTTTAGAGTTTAGTGCACATCAGCGGCGAAAAACGACATACCGTAAAGTTGGAGTTCAGACCCGATCAGTCATCGAAGGGTGACCCGTGATACTTCGTCCCAGAACCCTAAGACCGATCAAATCCTGGTTTCGGAGAAGATCCTTGGACGTGATTCTACTGGAGTGCTTCAAGCTCTCGCAATGCCAGTTTCTACGGTATCCATGGTCACGTAGTCATCTAGCCCTAGGTTGATTTCAAAGGTACCTGTACGCATCTCATAAATTGGAGACTCGGAATAAGGGAACCGAGCCACTACATATTGCTCATAGGTGCCATTGGTAAGAAAGCGGTAATAGACTTGATAGCTAGTCCCCTGCCCTAGAACAGCATAGCTATGGACCTCACTGGCCCAAACACTATCTTCAACAACATCAATCTTACATTGGAAATTATTGAGACCAAGCTTACAGATGACATCGCCGGTTTCTGGGTCCGTAGTGTACCCCTCAGGAACTTCTTCAGGTCCACAGGATTCACCAGCCCAAACGTCCCACAGGTCACGATCACAGCGATGGTCGACTTTATGGCCAAAAACATGTTCGACGCCACAAGAATCTATAAAAACTAGGATAAATAGGAATAGCAGCCGCACGTCACCCCCTTACTGTCTGCTACGTTTCGGCAAAGGTAAGTCAAAACATGACAAAAAAGTATAAGGGTTCCAAAGAAATCCCTATTGAAATAGAGGCTCGCGAAGGTGTTGCCAGGCAGGCAACTCTTTGTGAACCAGCCATCGCTCGATCATTTACGCCAGCCATCGGCTTTTGTATCAATAGATCCGTAACAACAATATAGGGATTGATAATATGAAAAATTTACTTTTGTCGGTGATCGCAATGGCTTCTTTAAATGCTCAAGGCTTCACCAAAGTAGACACCATTCAGTATCACGACAGCAAAACCACCAATGCTCGTCTCAATGCCGAGGCAACACGGGAGTTAGACCCCAGGTGTAAAAGCGAAAAGTATCTTTGCAAGGATGTCGAGTCCAAGGATCACAGTGATAAGGCCCACTATGAAGTTTATTCTTTCAGCGGCAGCAGCTCAGGAATAAAATTCCTCTTCGATCAGCATTTCCGTTACGATCCCACCGCACAAGCCTACCAAATGTGTATCTCGACCCGAGAGTCATCTGACACTTGTGCAAGAGAAAACATTTTTTGCACAGCCTGCACCCGCGAGGCTCACACAGATCACTCAGGGTACAAAGTCTACCTTATCACTGACAACGATCTCTTGGGACTAGCTGACTACTGATATTGTTTGCCAATCCTAAGCAGTTGCATAGACACTTGGTAGACAGTATTAGGTGGCTTTGCAGAAAACAGGTCTTCGATCTCATCAAGTGCTTTTTCTAGAATTGCATCCGCTTCATTCATGAGATCTGTATGACCTGCGACAACAAAGCTTCTAAAACTTCGAGTGGCCATGGAATGCTTAGTCAGGTAATCGCGGCAAAGATCTAAAATTTCTCGGTGATAGTCCCTGATTGCTGCACAAGGGACTCCCTCGCCGATACTTGTATCAAGGTGCCTGCTAGATATGAGGCCATCAATCTCTTGAGCGAGATTCATACGGCAGAGTCTATTCACTGCCCGTTCTAGTTGTGGCAGCGAGATGCCCAAAAACTCAGAAAGATGTTGCCTTGTGAATCGCCCTAGTTTCAATGCTTCAAGAATGGCAAGGAAATACCAGCTTTTAATATGCTTAAAGTCATCGTTAGTCATGTGATCAAGACTCTTGCCATTGAGTCGTTGTTCCTTTTCGATCTTCTTTTCTAAAGAGGGTACTTCCAGTTTCGTTTGCGCTTTTCTGGCAAGTAAAATGAAAAGCTTTCGCTTTTTTAAAGGTAATAAATTCGCCATTTCTTGAACCTTCTCATCGGAGAGAGACCGTTCGCCCTTCAAGAGACGACTTAAAAAGGAGCGCGAGATATTAAAATCACGGGCAAAGGAGCTTTGGTTATAATAGCGATTGCGCTTTTTCCTAAGGTCGAGTTCATCTTGTAGAAAGCTTGCAAGAGAAGACACCGTATACCCCGTTCATATTTCACATGAATAGAACTAGTGCAATATAGTTGCTTGAATTTCAAGAAAAAAACATGCAATCAATACCAACTAAGTTTTTCTAGAGAGAGTTAATCATGCTAAATTTTAAAAATCTTCTTCTGGTATCGACCTTACTTTGGCAAGGCTCAACTGCTTTGAGTCAAGAAAATCACAAGGGCATTCGTGTGGGAAACGGTGGTGATACGATCCGTTGCTTGGCCAGCGAGGCGAATGAGCTAGAAGGCCTATATACCCTTGACTACCTTCTTACTTATATGGCTATGGAGCATACCCAACTTGCTAGTATCAACAGTTGGGACGACTCGAAGGACAGAATCTTAAGGAAACTTAAGTTAGATTTCCCCGAACTTTATAAATCTTTTCACTATTTCACAGAAACCATTGGCTATTCAGGGATCAGGCGCTACTACAGCTGGTACGGTCAAACCAATCCTTTGATCGATATTGACGACGAACTGATTCTATCGAATCTGCCAGACAACTGTAAAAACGAAGACGGAAGTTTGATTCAGGCAGTTATTCGCGTTCCCCGTTCGGGAGGAGTCGACTTTGAATACGATCGCAACCTCATCAACGAACTCAAAGACCACCCGCTCCAATATAGCTTTTTAATGGTTCACGAATGGCTTTGGAATTTCTTCCTGCCTGAAGACATCCACAACTTGAGAAGGGTAAACTACTACCTTCACTCCCTTGACTTTGAAGAGGCATCAAAAAGCGAACTCCATGGAGACCTAGAGCATTACGGCTTAGATTACAAAAGATTCTCTCGGCGCTTTACCCCTGTTTGCCAGAGATCCTTGGCCATCCGCAATCAGTTCGAAGAGATCTTCCGCGACAGTTGCGAGTATATCGATGCTAACCTGATGAAAGACCTTGATTATAGAGAAACAGAGATACTCCTTCAGGATTTACCTCGCTTACAAGTGAACGACCTTGTAGGGCTTGGCCATGCTTTTTATGTTGTGATCGAAAACAGCAAGCTAGATTTGAATCGCTTTCACTTTGAGTCTCTTTTCTCACTTAGTAGGTTAAGCTTTTACAATTCGACTCTCACATTCGAAAAGGACACCTTTACCGGCAGAAAGCTCTGGGTTCTAAAAATAATCCAAAGTAGTCTTCAATCAAAGGACCTGGCGAATTTTGTCTACTTTGGTGAGTATTTGGATCTAAGTCGCAATAATATTTCAGACCTGAGTTTTGTAGCCAGCTCCAATATGCCAAATATAGGCAGCCTTACGGTTTCCTCGAACGACTTAGAAGAAGTCGGAGACATATTCACCATGCTACCTAAACTCGAAGCACTTGATCTAAGCATGAACCCCAGGCTGACCCCGCGTCCGGAATTTTGGACCGGTTTAAGTCAGCGAGATTCTGTTTCCAGACTTGTCTTATCCGGAACTGATCTCGTAGACTTAGACTTAAGCCAAGTGGCGATAGAAAAGCCAAGTGTTCGCAGGTTATATCTCCGCGACATTCCGTTTGAAGACTATCCCAAGGGAATTGAAAAACTGATCACCAACGGGGGACTCGTGTTTTTTAGCCTTCAAGACCAAGAAAGTCAGGAAAAGATTGAACAAGGCTGCCTCACCTTTAACATAACGTGTGAATTTGAATGATTCGACACTAGTCTACTATGACATATAATTCGTGAACCTTTCATGTGGAGGTTCACGAATTTACATCCCATGAACTCCTTGCAATCCAAGGATTTGATAGCATTTATCGAAAATAGATGTTTGGCTGGCATACTGAGATAAGCTA
Organism: Pseudobacteriovorax antillogorgiicola; assembly: GCF_900177345.1. Taxonomy (NCBI): domain Bacteria; kingdom Pseudomonadati; phylum Bdellovibrionota; class Oligoflexia; order Oligoflexales; family Pseudobacteriovoracaceae; genus Pseudobacteriovorax; species Pseudobacteriovorax antillogorgiicola. Next base: position 5,451 of record NZ_FWZT01000008.1, on the reverse strand, counting down.
AAAGTTAATCCATTTTGTCGAACTCATTAAGGACACCGTCATGATCGGACGCGTTTTATTTCTAAGCCTTGCATTTGCAGCCCCAGCGATTCAAGCTGCCACTCCTTTCACCTGCCAGAGCGAAGCTGAGAGCAGCCGGCATCGCGCGACGATCGAAGGGCTCAAGGAGCCAGCAAACCAAGGTGGCTCACTCCTTAGCTATGAACTCGATCTAGGTGTCAAGTGCGACAGGTCAGGCTCTTGCCAATACGAGCAGATCGAGAAGGTCTTTAAGTTAGCCAACCGTCAAGACTACGCTCCTATTCGCTACAAGGGTTTCGAGCAGTTTTTATTGCCTATGGCATTAGGAAAGCCGTCGCAGGATAGCGGCCAGATTCAGCTTCTCGTGCCTGAGGTCTTGAATGCCAACTCTCCATTCGATGGAAAATTGATTTTCTCAAGAATCAACGGCTCTTTTGGCTTCACATTGGATCTCAACTGCCGGGTCTCTGGCCAAGAAATCATGCGAGATCGTCGCGCAGATGATGTCGATAGCGCGATCGCCAAAGCTCAGAGGATCTTAGAGGATGAGTTTGGCTTGGGGGCTGTTAACTTGCAGATCAACCGCTCCGAGCTGGCGACTCAACTAGCGGAAAACAACCAAGTCACGTTTCTCGATGCACTCCATCGGGCGCTTGTAAGCTTTATGGATGATGATGATGACAATGAAAGCCCGGTCGCCATCGCCCGCAACGGGGCTGAAAATGACTGGGATATTTCCCATCCAGCCTTTACGCTTAACGAATACCTTGTGAGCCGCTGGTATCTGCGCCATGTCCTAAGCACAAAGGGAGCCTCACTGGACTTCAGCCGAGGGCCGTATCCACCTGAAAATGGCGAATCCACAGAAAACAACTGGGTTTTCCGCCTCTACGTAGATGACTTGTCCGACCATATCTACTGGTCGATCCAAGCCAAGGACGGGCGGCAGAACACCTATAATTACGGTTTCAACTAAGCGAACTGAAGAGGGGGCAACCCCTCCCCCTCAAACCACCACGCCCCTCCCCTCAGAATTCACATTCTCTAAAAAATCTTTTTGCTTCTGGCACTTAACCCTCGCTCCAATCTCTTGAAGAATGCTTGCACAGGCACTTGCCATCCTCGCTAACATGTACTTAAATGCTGGGATTGGCTCAAACATAAGCCCGATAAAGGATAGGAATTTTTATGGGACGAAAGTCAGCTAAGATAGCAGTCCGCAAAGGTGCCGCAGACAAAGCTCGTGGCCAGGTTTTTACGAAGGCTCTCAAAGATGTTTTCAAAGCATCAAAAAGCGGAAGCTCAGAACCGGCAAGCAACTTTTTACTTCGGGTTGCCGTTGAGAGAGCGAAAAAGCTCAATGTGCCAAAGGATAATATTGAGAAAGCGATTAAAAAAGGCCAAGGGTCCGATGGGGCTGGCTTTGATGATGTTTATTACGAGGGCTACGGTCCTGGCGGCATCGCTATTTTCGTGGAAACATCAACTGATAACAACACGCGAACGGTCGCCAATGTCCGGAGCTACTTTCGCAAGTGCGATGGAACATTGGGAACGGCAGGTTCTCTAGAATTTGTCTTCAATCGAATTGCCCTATTCACGATACCAAGCGAGGCCATTGAATCAGAAGACGATTTTACTCTAGCAATGATCGATGCCGGAGCTGAAGAGGTCGAGCTGATCGACGGAGTCTACGAGGTGTCAGGAGCGATGACTGAATTTGGCGCGATTCAAGAAAAACTGATGGAAATTGGAGTTACGCCCGATGAAGCCTCTTTAGTAAGGGTTCCCATTACCAAGAAGAGCGTGACCGACGAGGACACTCTCAGCAAGTTTGAGCGCCTGATCGACCTTCTCGACGAAGATGAGGATGTGGTGACCGTTTATCACAACCTCGACGATGACGCTTGACACCAGACAAGGGCTTCTAGAATGTAGTGGAACAACAGTTTTCACATTTTAGAGGTCTCACCATGCCATTTGAAATCGCTAGCCCTGATCGCGCAGAGAATGTCAGCCATGATCTTGTCGACTATAATATGTTGCGTCAGGATAATGTTTTGCTTGAAGGGCTAAACCATTTTAGTGGGCAAACATGGCAAGACCAACTTGAAAGCTTCGGCGAGTTATGTGGCAGAGAAGAAACTTTGCATGACGGCAATCTTGCCAATCGATTCCCACCCACCTTGCGAACCCACGATCATTTTGGAAATCGTGTGGATCGCATCGAATTTCACCCTAGCTATCATCGCTTGCTAGACTCTTATATTCGTAACGGCTTACACTCTGAGCCATGGGAACAGAAAAAAGCAGCCTATCTCGCTCGGGCCATGAAGATGTACATGCAGACCCAAGTTGAGGCTGGTCACTGCTGCCCTGGCACCATGACGTTCGCTGCCATCCCCACTCTAAGGCATAACCCAAACATCGCCAAAGCTTTGGAACCGCAGATTCTCTCGCGACGCTACGACCCACGGGACCAATTCTATGGGGATAAAAGCGGCCTTATCTTCGGCATGGGTATGACTGAGAAGCAAGGTGGCAGCGATGTTCGTGCGAATACCACCCAGGCGATTCCACAAGGTAAGGATAGCTGGGGCGATATTTACGAGATTATTGGTCACAAGTTCTTTTTATCAGCACCTATGAGTGACTTCTTTTTGGTCTTAGCCCAAGCACCGGAAGGTTTGTCATGCTTTCTCATGCCACGCTGGCAAGATGTTGGCGTCAAGAACAAGATCTATATCCAGCAGCTTAAAGACAAGATGGGCAATCGCTCCAATGCATCCAGTGAAGTGGAGTTCCATGGTGCTAAAGCCTGGCTCATCGGAGAACAGGGCCGCGGCGTTGCCACCATTATCAACATGGTTGCTCATACCAGATTTGATTGCCTTGTGTCCTCAGCGGGTTTAATCCGCCAGTCTACAGTACAGGCCATTCACCACTGCCACCAACGGAAGGCATTCGGTAAGAAGTTAGTCGATCAAGATCTCATGAAGCAGGTGCTGGCCGACTTAGCTTTGGAATCAGAAGCTGCCAGTATCTTCGCTCTTCGTGTCGCTCATGCCTTCGATCAGCAAAGTCACAACGAAACTGAGCGTAACTTTCTACGCATCGCAACAGCGGTAGGCAAGTACTGGCTATGCAAGCAAGTGCCACTACACACCTATGAGGCCATGGAATGTCTGGGCGGTAGCGGGGTAATGGAAACGTCCATGATGCCTCGTCTTTATCGCGAGGCACCGATCAATGCAATTTGGGAGGGCTGCGGGAATATTCAGGCACTGGATCTATTGAGGGTTATCGACCGACACCCTGAAGCACTCGAAGCTTATCTAGAGGATGTTAGAGATGTTGCCAGTGAGAACTCCCTAGTGAAGGCTTGCTTGCAAAGAATCACCGAGTCTCTGCAAGATCGCGATCACTTAGCCAGCCAGAGCCGAAGGGTCATGATTGACCTCGCGCTCGCTCTTCAAGCAAGCTTATTGATCCGCTACTCTAAGTCTGAAATCGCTGACGCATTTTGCTCCTCCCGGCTGCTGGGGTCTCACCATCACTATGGAGTGCTTCCCCGAGGGACTGATTGCTCCCTTATGATTGCAAGGGCTTGGCCGATATGAAGGTCTAGCCGACGATCAAAACCATGATCCCATGATCGAATCGTTTCGATTCAGCAATCAAATGAGTCATTGATACGACGCCAAATCACCCCACAACTGATCAAACAAGTCTCCCGAGACAAACATAGCATCTTTGCCACAGTCCTGATTGCTTGTTTCATACCGCCGAAACACATCGCCATGCCTTACTTCAATATAGCGATGGTAAGAAACCTCCTCGTCGCATGAGGTGCGAAAGCTAGCAACTTTGACCAATCGATCCAGCTTTGAGCGCAGCTCGCTCCCTGCTTCTGGTATTTTCAGCCGCCTTTTTTGAGGCTCCTTGCTCACCCCATATTCAAATCCCGTGGGAATACGAACCAAAGTAAGTTCCATGTCATCGGGCTTGATGATCCTCTCTTGTGTTACACACGACTCTAGGCATAGTGCAAGAGCCATAAATCCAAAGAGCATTTTAAAAGACTTCATCATCGTCCTCATATGATTGAAAACCTTCCGAACGTAGAGACGATATTGCCACTTTTAGGTCAATACTCATTCGGAAGGTCATGATTCACTAGCTATCTAAGGCTTAAGGTGTCCCGTACATTTGCTGGATGGTTTGAATATCACCTGCGCTCAACCTGTTGTTGTAGGACGAGTTGTAGCAGTAATTCATAATACTGTCACGATCGAAGCTCCCCACCATGGTATCTCCATTCGAACCCTGGGTAGGGCTAGTGCAATTCGCGGGTCGGTCAGACCTATTGTGTTCATGGGCAAGACCAAGGGCATGGCCAAACTCATGGATAGCGTTGCTACCAATGCAGTTATTTCTTTGGCTGGTTGAAGACGTGCAACTTGAACCCCAGTTTCGAAAGGTGAAATTGAGCGTCATAGATCCTGTAAACGAAATATCGTCGCCCAGACCATCCGCATGTGGTCCGACGTCATCCACCTCGATGTGAATATCTTCATCACGAAAAAACTCACATTCATCCCAGCCAATAAACTTAAGGGCCGAATGACGCTCCCATGTGTCGCGAATCCTATCTCTTACATACTGACGATCTGTCGCATTGCTATCAGATAGATCATCCCAGCAAACCCGAATTGTCTTATTCGACCACAGCTTACTACTATCGTAGTAGCCATCAAGTTGACTGCTTCCATTTTGGCTAAAGTCTGCGTCTGTACCGCAGCTTTGCACTCCAAGCAAGCCAAGTAGCGATGCCTTCAAAAGAATACTTTTTCCTGACAACATGAGAACTCCTTGTCTCTAATCTCAAATTAAAATTTTTTACTAACTTCATACGATAAACTTATGAAAAGAGGTGGGAATCATAGGATTATTGCGATTGGTAAGGGTAATTTACAAGATTCCATAGCTATCTACAGTGATTCACCAATAGAATATCCACCTTTGATCGAGAATCTTGAGAAAAAATCTGTTTTCAATCGATCAGGGGTGGGGTCTCGATACGCTGCTAGTTTTTGATCCGAAACTAGCGCTCAACTTGAAATCTGAGTGCGGCTCAACACTATTCCAGATGATGCCAAGGTAGAAGAATTCTAAGAGTGAGGACTTATAGCCTAACTGAGAACTTTACACTAAAGATAGGCATTGATGGAAACATAGAAGTCATGAAATAGAGCTGCTTCGCTATCTTCGCTGCTTTTTCCATAAATAGTCACTGTTGGCGCTATAGATACATTAAAATTAAGAAAGTGCTCATTGTGCTGTCCGGGCTCGTTCGACACACATTGAATAAGAATTTAAGATAGGTTTCTGTGACATTATCGTTGTAACCACCTGTAATCACTTGTGGCT